>JAIVHD010000009.1:0-15157 GCA_020201235.1 Lysobacteraceae bacterium | reverse complement strand
GCTCGGAACCGCCTCGGGGTTCGGCGTCAACCTTGCGCTGGACCGCGATGGCGTGGCGGAAGAACTGGGCTTTTCGAGGCTGGTGGTCAATCCACAAAATGCCCAGGCCCAGCGCGGCAAGGTTGAGCTGCGCGCCCTCGACGCACTGGCTGCGGCCACCCTCGACCTGCGTCGTCTGAGCTGGGACCTCAGCCTGTATGCCTCGCAGGAGTTTGGCTACTTAACGATCTCCGACGAGTTCTGTACCGGTTCGTCGATCATGCCCAACAAGCACAACCCGGACGCGGTCGAGCTGCTGCGCGCGCTGCACGCAACAGTGATCGGCGCGCGCGCTGAACTGGAGGCCGTGCTCAGCCTGCCCTCGGGCTACCAGCGCGATCTCCAGAACACCAAGCCGCCACTCTTACGCGCGTTTGCCCGAGCGCTCGACGGCCTGGCGCTGGTGCCGGCGCTGCTGGCCGGCGTAGAATGGGACTGCGGGCGGATGCGCACCGCCATCGGTTCGGCCCTGCACGCCACCGACCGGGCCAACGAACTGGTCGAGCAGGGACACTCGTTTCGCGATGCCTATCGCCAGGTCGGCGAAAATCTCGATCAGCTCGAGCAGCGAACGCCGGAGCACAGCCTGGCCGCGCGGGTTTCTCCCGGCGGCTGCCAACAGCTGGAGCTGGGCCGGATCGAGCAACGCCTCACCGCGCTGCGCGCGCGTATGCCGCATGATCGGAAAGCCAATGGGTAAACAACTGTAAACCCGCCTTATTCACCACCGCTGCGTTGCCCGGGGCCGCCCGGCGCGCTGGCTGGGGCGTCTCACAACGATACGCACCGGAAGCAGACTCGCCGGTCCGGTGAGCACGCGTGATCGAGCGAAACGCCGCAGACACGGGGCATGGCGGTGCTACAGTAAACGCGGCGGTGAATCAGGCGGGGTAACGCCGATCGCGCAACACCAACACCGGGCGAATCGGGTATCTTGGACCGACACGTGAACGCCGCAAGCTGATCGGGTCAAGTCACGCGCAGGTACTGTCGGCGCACCGGATCGAGCCCAAGCAGCTCGTTGGCAACCAGGAAATAAAAGCACATGGAGGGCGATCTCAAACTGACGGGTGACATGTTGCTGGTGATGGCGCTGCTGGGCCTGACCATCTTTGCATTCGTCACCGAGATCGTGCGCATCGACGTCGCCGCGATCAGCATCATGGTGCTGATCGGGCTGCTCGGGCTGGTGCCCGCCGACCAGTTGTTCGACGGCTTCGCCTCCAATGCCGTGATCGCCGTGATCGCGGTCATGATCCTCGGTGCCGGCCTCGATCGCACCGGCGTCATGAACACGGTCTCGGCATCGATTATTCGCTATGGTGGCCGCTCCGAGAGCCGGATCGTCTCAATGCTCGCCGGCACCGTCGGCGTGATGTCTGCATTCATGCAAAATACCGGCGCGACGGCGCTGTTTCTGCCGGTTGCCGGCCGCGTCTCCAGCCGGCTGGACCTGCCCCTGTCCGGGCTGCTGATCCCGATCGGATTCAGCGCCATCGTCGGCGGCACGCTCACCATGGTTGGCTCATCGCCACTGATTCTGCTCAACGATCTGATCCTGACGTCCAACCGCTCGATGCCGCCCGGGGCCGAGGCGATGCGCCCGTTTAGTCTTTTTTCGGTGACACCGATCGGACTGATGCTGCTGGGCTCAACGCTGCTGTTTATGTGGCTGATCGGCAGCCGATTGCTGCCCAGGCGCCCGGCCGAGCGAGCCGCCTCGCCGGGCCGTACCAAAAACTATTTCGCCGATGTCTACGGCATTACCGGCGATGTCCACGAGCTCCTGGTTACGGTCGATTCGCCACTGGTCGGGATGCGCATCCGCGAGGCCGAAATGCTCGACGGCGCACCGCTGCTGCTGGCGATTCAGAGCACCGACAAACCGCGGCTCGCGCCGCCAGCTGATGAAATGATCTGGGTCGGCACGATTCTCGGCGTCATGGGCACGCGCGAACAGGTCGGCCGCTTCGCGGTCGACAACAAGCTGCGCCTGCAGCCGCGGCTGCGAACCTTCGGTGCCTTATTCGATCCGGGCCGGGCCGGCATTTCTGAAGTCGTCATTCCGCCGGGCTCCAACCTGGTTGGCAAAACCATCGCCAACGCCCGGCTGCGCTCTCGCTTCGGCATTTCGGTGCTGGCGATCAACCGGGGCGAATCGATCGTGCGCGACGGCCTGCGTTCGGAGACCCTGAAAGTCGGCGACTGCCTGGTCTCGCATTCGACTTGGCGCGACCTGTCATCGGTGGCCAGCGACCGCGATTTCATCGTCGCCACCGACATCCCCAAAGGCGAGCAGCGACCGCAGAAGGTCAGCTTTGCACTGACGTTCTTCGGCCTGTCGATGTTTCTCGTGCTGTTTGCCAATTTTAATCTCTCGGTGGCGCTGCTGACCGGTGCCATCGGCATGATCCTGACCGGCGTGCTGAGCATGGATGAGGCCTACCAGGCGGTCAGCTGGAAAACCGTGTTCCTGATGGCAAGCCTGATTCCGCTCGGCTTTGCCATGGAGGTCACCGGAACCGCGGCCTGGCTGGTCCAGGAAACCCTGGCGCTGGTCGGCGACGTCGGAACCATCTGGATGCAGATTGCACTGGCCGTGCTGGCCACGATCTTCACACTGGTCATGTCCAACGTCGGCGCAACCGTGCTGCTGGTGCCGATCGCCATCAACATCGCGCTGGCCACCGGTGCCAACCCCATGACCTACGCACTGATCATCGCCCTGGGTACCAGCAACGCCTTCATTCTGCCGACCCATCCGGTCAATGCCATGATCATCGGCCCGGGCAATTACAAGGTCAAGGACTTCATGCGCGTTGGCCTGCCGATGAGCGTGTTGTTTCTGTTCGTCATGCTGCTCGGGCTCAACCTCCTGTTCTGACGCCATCGGTTTCGGCTCGGCGGCCGGGCACGATGGCGCTATACTTTACGGTTTAACCGCGCAGGCGTACTATTTAATGGATGTCAACCAGATCAGCCCCGGTGAAAACCCGCCGGATGATTTCAATGTAGTCATCGAAATCCCCACCGACGGCCAACCCATCAAGTACGAGGTCGACAAGACCACCGGTGCCATCATGGTCAACCGCCTGCTGGCAACCTCAATGCGCTACCCCTGCAATTACGGCTTTATTCCCAACACCCTGGCCGAGGATGGCGACCCGCTGGACGTGATGGTATTGATTCGGCCCGGGCTGATGCCGGGCTCGGTCATCCGCTGTCGGCCGATCGGCTATCTGGAAATGACCGACGAGGCCGGCCGCGACTCCAAGATCGCGGCGCTGCCGATCGAGGAAATCAGCCCGCTGCACGAAGACATTCGCCACGTCGAGGATTTGGCCAAGTTTACGCGCCGCCAGATTCGCCATTTCTTTACCCACTACAAGGATCTGGAGATCGGCAAGTGGGTCGAAGTGCTGGGCTGGCATGGGCCGGATGAGGCGCGCTCGGAAATCGTCGACGCCATCGAGCGCTACAACGGCAAGGACGGCACAAGTTCATGACCGCAGTCAATTACCGCGCGGTCTGGGACCGGCGCTCCGGCGACGATGTCGCAGCGCTGGAAGCGGTCGACAACAGCCGCAGCGAAGCCGTAGCCCGCTCGACCGGCGCCTGGACGGCAGGCCAATTGCGGCATGCCCTGTCGATTACCTCCGGCGACCGGGTCCTCGAACTGGGCTGCGGGGCCGGCCGAATCGGCCGCGAAATCGCGCCGCACTGCCGAGAATGGATCGGCACCGATATCTCGCCCAACATGATTCGGGTCGCCGAACGGCGGCTCGACGGCTTTGCCAACGTCCGGCTCGAGGTACTCGAGCGCACCAGCCTTTCAATGATCGACTCGGACAGCATCGACAAGGCCTACACCGTGGCCGTACTGTGCCACATGGACAAGGAAGACCTGTTTCTCTACCTGCGCGAATTCGCGCGCGTACTCAAGCCGGGTGGTCAGGCTTACCTGGAAACCTGGAACCTGGCCGACCCGACCGGCTGGCAACGCTGGATGTTCGAAGTCGAGCAGTGGAACCGGGTCGACCAGAACGAGCGCAAGGACGTTGCGCGCAACCAGTTCTGCGTGCCCGAGGAATTTCAGCTTTACGCCGAGCGCGCCGGACTGAGGCCGCTGACCTGCTTTCGAGATTCACCGTGGAACCAGCTGATCTGCGGCAAGGAATTCAGCGCCGGGCAGGTCGAGGCCGAACGCACGCGGCTGGCCGCCGAGCGCGACCGCATTGCCTACAGCCCGCTGTTCGGAAAGCTTTTCCTGGATGCGGCCAAGGTGATTTACGGCGAGCGCCATCCGTCGGAGGTACTCGACGAAATCGGCCAGCTTCCGACCTGCCCCGAAGTGCCGCTGTTTCAAACCTATGTGCGCGGCCTGTGGGCGGCGGAACCCGAGCGATTCGGGCCGGTGCCTGATTTTTCAGGCGACTGATTTCAGGCCACCGATTTTCGCGCTGCCTGAAACGCCAGCAATACCCAGCCCTCGCGCGTCTCGCACGCGCAGCGCGCCAGGTTTGCCCGATAGGCCCGTTCGACCGCATCGGCTTGGTCTTCCAGAATGCCGCTGAGCACCAGGAAGCCGCCCGGGGCAAGCAGCGAGGTCAGCCGCGGTGCCAGATCGATCAGCGGACCAGCAAGAATATTGGCCAATACGACATCGGCCGGCTCGTCATCGAGTGCATCCGGCAGGATCGTATTGATCAATCCGGAAACGCCGTTTCTGGCGGCATTGTCAGCGGTCGCCGTAAGCGCCTGCGGGTCGTGGTCCACGGCCTTGACCGAACGCGCGCTTTTTAACGCCGCAGCCATCGCCAGCACGCCCGAACCGCAGCCAAAATCGATCACGCGCCGACCGTCAAAATCAAGCGTATCGATCCACTCCAGGCACAGCGCCGTGGTCGGGTGGGTACCGGTGCCAAAGGCCAGACCGGGGTCCAGGCGAACGACCACAGGCCATTCCAGGTGCGGGTCGATGTGGCTGGGGCAGATCCAGATCGAGCGGCCAAAGCGCATCGGCTGGAAACGGTCCATCCAGGCCCGCTCCCAGTCCTGTTCGGCCAGTGACTCGATTGCCAGCGAACCCCGGGCGTGCGCCAGGCCAGACGCCTGCAGCGTCAACAGCACCCTCTCGGGGTCAACATCGACCGGAAACAGGCCCTCGATCACCGACTCGTCCCAGCTCGGCGTCTCGCCCGGCCCCGGTTCGTGCAGCGGCTGATCACCGGCATCGACCAGCGTAATCGACTGCGCACCCGCAGCCCAGAGCAGTTCCTCGGCCTGCTCGAGCGCGTCGGACTGGACACCGAATCGTATTTTTTGAAGCATTGCGCGGGGCTCTTGGGTCGACAAGGGTGCATCTTGCCATGGGCAACGGTTGTATTCTCGGCTTTGACACCCAACCTCGAATGAGAACAACGCTGGCGCTCTGTCTGTAGTTGAATGGCGATATCGGACAGTGCACAGGACCCAAGACTTTAATCCAGGAAATTTCTTGATGACTCAATCACAAAGCGAACAGGGCATCCGGTTCGACACCCATGACCTGTACCAGGTCGAAACCTTTACCGACCAGCGCTCCGGCTCCATCAGGCGCATGACGCCGGTCGATGCGAACGGCAATCCGGACGCGGACCGCCCGGTGCGCTATGTCGGCGAGGCCTCGGCCATGACCCCGGCCGGCACGCTGCCGCTGAACTTCGAACTTGAAGGCGAAAGCCTGGCCGAAGCCGCACGCGGCTTTGGCGAGGCCGCGCAACAGGCGCTGGCCGAGACCATCGAAGAACTCAAGCAGATGCAGCGCGAACAGCAAAACTCCATCATGGTGCCGGGTCAGGGCCAGGGCGGCGGCAACAGCCCGATCAAGTTCTGAAGAAATATTTCCTGATTCAGTACATGACTCAGCCAAGCCGAAACAGGAAAATCATCGTGTTGAACGACGATGCCTTCGGGGTCAACCAGGAACGATCGCAAAATCCGGAGTCAGGCGCGCATGACCGAAACGCTTGAATTCGAAACCTGGGATGTATTTACAGACCAACGCTTTGCCGGCAATCCGCTGGCCGTTGTGTTTGACGCCGACCGGCTCTCGGCTGCAAGCCTGCTGGCGATCACGCGCGAGTTCAACTACTCCGAAAGCGTCTTCGTACTCCAGTCCGACGTTCCCGGCTGTCATGCCCGCATCCGCATCTTCACGCCCGCCGGCGAACTGCCGTTTGCCGGTCACCCGACGGTCGGCGCGGCCTGCGCCATTGCCCGCCGGGATTCGATCGACCAATCCATGCGCCTGGAACTGGACGCCGGCATCTTCCCGATCCGGCTCGGCCCCCGGCCCACCTCAAAGCATGCAGCCAGACTCGCCGAATTCGAAAACCCCAACCTGCCGCGCCTGACCGGCACCGGACCGGTCGCCGGGCAGGTCGAGGCCGCGTTGAGTCTGCCGGCCGGCAGCGTCGCCACCGGCGCAGGCAGCCCGGCACGGGCCAGCGCAGGAATCGAGTTCATCTACGCGCGCGCCAGCCTCGAACACGTCCGCCGGGCAAGCCTTGAGCCCGGCGCATGGAATGCGCTGGAAATCGGCGATGCCTGCGGCCTGCTGCTCTACGCCGAAGGCGGCGACAGCGCCGAGAGCCACTTTCACGCACGCATGTTTGGCCCGCATATCGGCGTGCCCGAAGACCCCGCAACCGGCTCGGCCGCGGCCGCCCTGCCGGCCCACGTCCTCACCGCGGCCGCACTGCCCGACGGCCCGCACCAGTGGCTAGTCGAACAAGGCTTCGAAATGGGCCGGCCGTCGCAAATCCGGGTCGCATTCGAATTGCGCGCCGGCGAATTCCAGGCCCTCAGGGTCAGCGGCCAGGCCGTGCCCGTTCTGCGCGGCACGCTATCACTATCGGATTAGCGCCAACGTAATCCGACCTTCTTAGGAGAATCACCGTTATCGACCACTCGCGTAGGTCGGATTAGCGCCAGCGTAATCCGACGTCCACGGCAAATGAAAACCGCAGGGCACCGGTTTCGATCAACACGCCGCGCCGCGCCCGCAGGATTGCGGGTAGCCCGCGCCAGCCGGGTTTACATTCCCAACGCACACAAGCCCGCGTAGGTCGGGGTCACATCCCCGACGACTCTTCTATCCGCTTGCCTACCACATTAAATCATCCGGGATCTGGAAGTCTTTGTAGGGATCATCATCATCCGTTGTTTGATTGTCTTCTTTAGCTAGATAAATAAGCGCCTCTGGATATCGCTCGGCGACCTTTTCTGCAACGTCGCGTCGCACAACAAAATAGTCCTCTTCGTATGCGCAAATGGCCACCTTTGCTGCGCTTAAATGCTGTTGTGTTTGGCCGCTGACAAACAAGCACTTTATTTTGTTATTTCTTGGGTCGGTAAAGTTAAAGCGGATCTCACCATCGACCGGCTGCTTATTGTGCTGTAGGATCTGCAAGGCCTGCGCCTTCATGGCTTTGGCTTCCGCTTCTGCTTTACGTTGGCGGTTCAATTCGCGGTCACGTACCGCAGCTTCCTCGCGTTGTTGCTTTAAGCGCGCTTGATGCTCTCTGCCCTGAGCAGGGCCGCCTTTGGCGTTTTGTTTACGCTGAAGGTGTTGTTCCTGCTTAAGCTGCTTTACTTTTTTTTCATTGACCAGGCCTGCGCCCAGTAATTGTTCAGCCAGAGATTTTGCCATTAGAATGATCGTTCATTAGTGTACGCCGCTTGCATTGTACGCGGATCGTTTGCATTGCTCAGCATTGATTTGTTCAATTCTATCAATGAATTCGATTCTCAGCCGCCTGGTCATGAACGGACCATACAGAATAAACCGCTAAACCCGACTTGCCTCCGCGTCCTGCGTAACCTCGCATCCTGCACGAGCTGAGCCCGCGTCCCTGTTGCAGCGATAATGTTAGGATAACGGCAAGGGGTTGCAATGCAGATCTTGAGTAGTGCAGCGGGCAATGGGCGTGCACAAATTCTGGGAGAGGGCAAATTCTTGATCTTGATACACTCCTGCTGATTGGTGCCACGCTGACGCTGGTGCTGACTGCCGGACTGATCCTGGGCATTCCGCTGGGCGGAGTCGGTGCCAGCCGGGAGGGACGCGCCATGCGCATCTGGCTCGGCGCGCTGACCGTGCAGGCAATGTTCTGGTTGCTGTTCCTGTTTGGCCGCGACTTTCATCCGCTTCTTTCCATCGTGGCGGTCAACACACTGTCGTATCTTGCGATGGTGGAGTACTTCCGCGCGATCCGGGAATTTCTCGGCCGTCCCCATTACCGGATTGCAATGTATGTGACGGTATTGGCAGTGGCGGCACTCAACGTCTGGTTTGGCATCCTCTCTCCCAATTTTTCGATCCGCGTAGCATCGGTATCCATCCCGGGTGCATTGCTGATGCTGTGGCTTATCGCGACGCTGACCCGGCATAACGAACCCGGCATCATGCGGCCCGCGCGGGTCACCGCCCTGTTCTTCCTCGTAACCGCCGCAACGCTGCTGATGCGATGGATTGACGTACTGGTCGATCCGCAGCAGTCCATTCTCAGCTCTACGCCGCAGCAGTTGGCGCTTATGATTTATGGGTTTTTTCCAATCTTCTGCAGTATCGGGTTTCTTTTGATGCAGACTGCGCGCGCAATCAGGCGGCTTGAAACCCTGGCGAGCGTCGATGACCTGACCGGTGCATTTAACCGGCGAGCTTTTCACAAAATGGCCGCACACACACTTGCCAACTGTCGGCGCACTGATCGACCGGCCGCATTATTGCTGCTTGACCTGGATCATTTCAAGCAGATCAACGACCGTCACGGCCATGAAGCCGGCGACCGGGTACTGGTCGAGTTTTGCCGGATGCTCAGACAGGTGGTGCGCGACGAAGATATCATTGGCAGGCTTGGCGGAGAAGAATTCGCGATTCTCACTCCGGGAGCCAACTGCGATAATGCGATGCTCCCGGCGTGGGACGGGCAATCCCGCGGCATCGATACGTTGTTGCACGATGCCGACAATCAGCTATATCGGGCCAAGGATGCAGGCCGCAACCGCATCGCGCCCGCATCCAGGGATTGCGGCGGGTCCGCAGCATGAGCGGACGAGCCAGATTTCATTTTCAGTTCGCTAACTTCCCGATCCCTTTCCTACAGGCTTTGCTTTGTCCGTGGGCTGCGTTGCACTCGCTTGAATTGGCTCGGGCCAGTCCTGCGCTTGCGCGCCTTGCCCACAACGCTTGTGCGACGGCTGAGTGTTACCGAATTAACCGCATGGCCCACTAGGGTGCCGGGGGTCTGGGGGTTATTCGTGCTTGCACAATGTGCAGTACATTGGCGATTGTCCAGTACAGCACCATGCCGGATGGAAAAGGATAAAACAACAGAAAAAAGGCAAGCGCCATCAAGATCATGAAAATATTCTGGCGCCGGCGTTCTGCGTCCGAAGAGGCCGGTGCCGGCGACAGCTTTATCGTGATCAGCGTGGAAATCGCCATAAGTACCGGGAGCAAATTGAAATATGCCCCGAAAAACGGCAGATCGAATCCGAAACCGAACAGTCGATCCGGTTCGGCCAACGAATCCATCCACAGGAATGACGCTTGCCGGAGTTCGAAAGCCTGGCCCAGAACATGGAACAGGGCGACGAAGACCGGAATCTGGATCAATACGATCAATAACGGTTTCAGTCCCGCTAACGGGCTGACGCCATGCTTCTCATACAGTTGCAGAATGCGCTCGGACTGCTCGCCACCCTTGTATTTTTTCTTGATGCGGGCCATTTCCGGTTGAATCCGGCGCTGGACATCGCTGAACTTTTGCTGGCTGGACAGTGCCCAGCGCGCCACAGGATACAAGATCAGTCGAACCAGAACTGCCAGCAGGCAGATGGCAAGTCCCCAACTCGGTACCAGCCCATACAGCCATTCAAGAACCCGCAGCAACCCGAGCGACAGTCCGCGCATCCAACGCCACAGTCCGTGAAAAAGCAATCCGGAATAATCTGAAGCATCCGCAGTACCCGTCAGTGCTGCACGCGATTTAGGCCCGGAGAAGACCTCGAACTGCCAACGCGCCGATTGCCCGGCTGCCAGCTCAGCCACTTCAAGTTCAACGGTTACGACCGGAAGATATTGGCTGGGCAGCGATTCGGGTTCCCGCGATTCGTCCAGCCGAAACGACACGTCACCGAGATCGGTGCCGGCGACGGGGTTGAGCAAAAGAGCGAAGTAGCGGCTGTTAAGACCGAACCAGGTCTCATCCATTGCGCCCGAGAGCGCAACGGTATGACGATTGTTATGCCGATCGTTAAGACGATCGTTAAGACGATCGTCAAGTCCGGAAAGCGGAATCCGCTCGGTGCTTCCCGCGGTCCGGATTACCGGCTCCACGAATGAATACAGATTGCTGGCAATCCCCAGGCCCTCAATCGGCTCTTCACCCAGCCCCGGACCGAGCAGCAGTCGAATCGGGGTCGTGCGGGCGCTGGGCTGGCCTGTAGTACCGACGCGCGTCAGCTCGATGATCAAATCCAGCCTGTAACCAACGCCGGCGTGCTCCAACCTCTGTTCCAGCTGCCAACTACCGTCGGCAGCGACCCAGCGTTGAACGATCGACGACGGATCATCGGAAGAATCAGGCAGTGCAGCATTTGGCAACCACGAGCCGTCAGTAACAATGTCAAGGCTCAGGTGGCGGCTGATTTGCTGACCCGCGCCAGTCTCGCTGATTAGCGAGCGCCATTGGTCCGGATCGGATTTAGGATGGTCGCGAACCAGCCACCGACTCACATGACCGTCATCAGCGGACCAATCCACGACGATGTCGGATGCGGAAATCTGCGGATTGCCGGGCTGCGCCAGGCTTGCCGCAACAGGCAGCAAAACGCACAGTCCGGCTATCCACAAGCGCCAGAGCGCCATTACAACGGACGTCGTGGTTTCAGCAAGGGCCGGTCTCGCAGCGACGGGGCCGAGTGATCACGATGCGCAAGCAAAATCGCGGTCTGCCTTCAGGGGTTCCTGGAATCGGGCCGGCCGGTGCTTTCGTCTTCATCGGAGTCATCGTAGGCTGTGGGCTTGCGAAGGCCGAAAAAGCGCAGCAGCCTGTGCCAGTAGAGCTTCAATACAATGCCGATGGCCGCGAGGGCGCCGATAATGCCTTGCAGAATCGCGCTGCCGCTACCGGGGTCGAGATAGCCGTAGGCATTGCTGGTCGTCAGCACCAGTAGTAGACAAAAAAACACGACCAATTTCACGATGATTCCCTCCGAAAATAATTGCCGCCGATTCCAGATCCTGTCGAAATGGCACTTGTAACAAAAGCGCAACAGAATATCACGGCTGCGGGAATTACGATGGCTTCAGGCTCAACCAATACAGCGTTCTGCTCGAGCCTTCCACGCGCTTGCGCTCGCGGATATCAAACCATTTCAGGAACGCTTTCTCGAATCCATCTTCATGATAATGATGGAAAATATCCTTTCTTGAGCTCAGCAAGCGTTCGACCTGGCTATCGCTTTTGGGAACAAACTCGATGATCAGATGGCGACAGGCCCTGGCGAAAAATTCCGCGGTCCGATCCAGTGAGACATTGTTGGATATCGCCAAATGGTGGATCAGCGCCAGCGCCATGACACAATCGACCGGGCCACGCTCGAGCAGCGATTCACGCTCCTGGCCGGCCCAACCCATAGCCGGGCTGGGATTGGTCAGGTCCAGAACCAGCGGCAGCAGGTGTGGTTCCTTTTTTTTCTGCACGTGCCGGAAATTGATTTCCACTGCTGCCGGATCAATATCGAAAGCCACCGTGTCGATTTCGCGGTCCGAAGCCAGGCGGCTGAAGTGGCCGGTATTGGCGCCGAGATCCCAGACCTGGCGCGGCTCGATTTGGTCGAGGAATGCGTTGATGTGCCGACTTTTGGCCGTGAATGCATCATCGCTGTAGTTGGTTGCCTGGTAGTAGTCTGCCCATTCGGTTCCGGCCGGTTTCCAGTCCAGGCCGTCGATGAGTGATCGCAGCCCGGAAACAATGCCTACAAGGCCGTTGCGACTGAGTGGTCGCGTCTTTCCGGTCTTGCGCGCCGAAGCCGTATCCGATTCGCCGTAGGCCGCCTGTGCCCTGGCGTGCAGATGCAGGTGCATCAGAATCCCGGGGCGCAACCAGCTCGAGCGCGGCATGAGTTTGCTGGCCAGGTCAAGCGGAACGCCGTCAATATGGACCCTGGCGAGCTGACCAAGGCGAATATCCCGACGCGCCATCAGGCATAGCGGTGCCAGGAAATGCTGGCAGAGCTGTTTGTAGCCGTCCCAGGTCTGTCCTTCCGTGTACGGATCGAATGACAAGGTGTCGATCAGGACAGGCCGGCCCTGGCAGAACTGGATGTTGTAGGCTGACGCATCCTTCAGGATCATGTCGTGCTTCAATGCCGCAAGCTGTATGTCCAGCGTTCGTATCGCTGCGGCCTTGAGCTGGCCAAAACTCCATTCATAGGGAAACGAAATAAATGGAACCGGTTCGGGCTTGATGATTTTATGGGCTTGCTCACGCTCTGCGACCGGAGCATCGACCTCCTCATGCGCTACGATCCAGCCTTTCTGGCACAATTTCGCATACAGGCCGGATTCCATCAAACCGTCGTAGCTTCGGCTGCCGAATCGATTGACCTGTCGATAAAGCGTGCCTTCATGCGTGAACATGAAACCCGCCGGATCCCGGAAGGAACTGCCCAAACGGGCGATTTCGTCTAACTGCATGCTTTCGGATCTCTTTGTTTTATAGTGATTAATCGGCCCTGACAAGGCGCAATCTCCTGAACGCCAGGCCCAGCTCGCGTTTGTCTTCGCTGACATTTAACTCTGCCGGCACGGCGGCATCCGGGGCGTGAAAGTCCAGGCACAGCCTTTGCGACTCCGCGTCCCGGCCAGGACCCAGTCTGAAGCTGGCAGTCAACGTCTGCAGTTTCGGCTGATCCAGCACCCAGCGATCGACCTGAAGCCCATTGATCGAAAAAACGATTTCCTGCTCCGGTAATTCAGAGGTATGGGTAAATGGGATGGCCTCAATCTCAAGCCTGAATGGGCCGGCTGGATGTTCGATTGCCAGGCACACTCGAACATCCCTGCCGCCCCAGCGAATCGGCTGACTGGTTGGATGCCAGTCTCCCTCGAAGCTGATTCCAGGCGGTGGGGCCCCATTGCTGGCCTCCGCCGGGGCAATCCAGGTTCCTGGTGAGTAAGTGCCTGTCTCTGCAGCCCGCCGTGTCTTTGCAGCCTGTGTGGCCGGATCGCTTATCGGAACCGCCCTGAATTCAGTATCCACACCAAATGGCAGGTCGTTTTCCTCAATGCCGGAAAGCGGAAGCTGGCTGACCAATCCATCAGCGTCAACCGCAACCACACGCAGGATTCCGTACCTACGGTCTGAATCAACCACGATCGGCAACGGCAGACGAAAACCGGCCGTGCCCAGGGATGCGCGACCGTAGCGCTCCACCAGGTCCGGGCGCTGATCCGACACGCTGGTACTGCCGATCCGATTTTCATCGATAAAGACATGAATCTCCTCGGCAGTGGTCCCGGTCAGTGGATCACCGGCCCACCCGCCCAGCTCGTAGAGCCTCTGATCGGCGTTATATGTGATTCGCGCACTGCCCCAGGGCGGACCTGTCCCGACCTTTCGCACTCTTTCTGAATCATCGAGATGAAGGTGGAGTCCATGCTCGGCATCCGAACTTAAAGAAACATTCTCGGTATTGGAATAGACACGCTCAAGCGTGACTTCGTCGCTTTCTTCGTTCATTCGATACACTGCGATCTCGTTGTATCCATCTCGAAATAGTCGATCGTCCAACAAGATTTCGAGCGTTTGATCGGCTCCGGGATAGTTGTAGGGACGACCGAAACCGCCGATTCGTTCGTTTACCGTCGCAACGAATACCCGATTGCCGCGCTCTGGCTCGCGCAGCTGCCCGACCAGACGAGCCGGCAAAAAGCGACCGGCGGTATCGATATGTTGCCACTGACCGGTATTGGAAACCAGCAGTTGCTGTCCCGACGCAACTTGCTGATCAGCCAGTTCCTTTACTGGAAGCCCGTACCAATCTGCGAATTCCGCCAAGCGCGCAAAACCGTCATCCTCCCAACTGAAACGTTCGTGCATGCGCTGAATCAGGAATTGATAACGAAGTTCGAACTCTTCGGCCTCGAATTCGAAGTACTTTCCATGCTCGTTGATCAGACGCGGCTTGAATTTCCGGTCGCGGGGTTCATTCAGCAGCGACCGGCCATCCAGCCCGTCAACACCAAGGCCCAGAACATCGCGAATTGTCGGCGTCACATCCAGTAACTCAGCTGGCGCGTTATCCATGCGACCCTCGGTTTGTCCCGGATACTTGATGAAAAGTGGCACCGGCAGAATCTCGCCAAAGTTTTCCGCAGTCAGAGCCCTTCTCGAGGTGCCTGCCGTAAAAGCCGCACCGTGATCGGACGCCACAACCAGCATCAGATCTTCGAAATGCTCGCTACTCGCCAACCGATCCAACACGCGCTCAATTAATCGATCAACAAATTGTAGCTGCAAGTGGTAGCGCTGCTCGCCAATAAGCGTTGCCCATTCGCTCTCATGCCACAAGTGCTTGATGCCGGTTTGATTGTCAGCGCCCGGCACCATGCCGTAAATTGAATCAGCGCGACTCAGATCATAAACCCGGCCATCGGGCAGGTGAATCCACGGGGCATGCGGCAGCAAGGTGTGCAGGTAATGAAGCTTGGCCGTATCACTTGAATCAAGAGATTCCATGAAGGCTTCGAACTCCAGCATACGCTGGTTCCAGCGAATGGCATGCGGAGCATCCTCATGGTCTTCCCGGCCCTCGGGCTGGGGGCCAGCATCGACAAATCCCTTCCACTGGGCACCCAATTCGGGCAGAGTAGAGGCACGAATCATCGATGGCAGACTCATGTGCGCCCACACGACCGCGGTATCCAATAGCAGGTCGCGATAGCCCGCAGACAAACCGGGGAACCCCAAACCGGGTGTCGGCGTAGACGCAGCACTGGGTGAATCACAGCGGCCCGGTCGGCACAGACGGGAGCCGTTTTCCACAGCCCATATTCGGCGGTCTG
>JAIVHD010000398.1 GCA_020201235.1 Lysobacteraceae bacterium | reverse complement strand
TCTTTCAGGTGCTCCAAATCCGGCTTCGGGCTGATGCCGGGCCGGCTTGCATCGTCGTCAACGGCCAATGCAGCCGCCGACCAGAGGCCAGTCAGCAGATCGAGTTCGTAGGCTACGTTGCGGCGCTGGTCCGGATCGGCAATGCGTTCGGACTTGATCTGCAGGATGGTGATCTTGTCCAGCAATTCACCGGGCGAGATCGGGATGGAGAGCGTGGGGTTCATCATCGAGCGAGCCCGGAGCAGGGTGCTCCGGACCCAAACCCGGATTGGGATCAGGTGTCCTGATCCACCGACTTCATGCTCAGGCGGATTCGGCCCTGCTTGTCGACCTCAAGCACCTGCACTCTGACCTTCTGGCCTTCGCTGAGCGCATCGGTCACGTTTTCGACACGCTGGTCCGAGATCTGCGAGATGTGAACCAGGCCGTCTTTGCCGGGCAGAATCTGAACGAAGGCACCGAAGTTCATGATTTTCTGAACCGTACCTTCATAGATCTTTCCGACTTCGACATCGGCGGTAATCTGCTCGATCTGACGACGGGCCTCATCGGCCGCGTCCTTGTTGGCTGAGGCGATCGTGATCGTGCCGTCATCGGCGATGTCGATGTTGGTGCCGGTCGCTTCGGTAATCTGGCGGATGGTCGAGCCGCCCTTGCCGATGATGTCGCGGATCTTGTCCGGATGCACGCGCATTGTGAACAGGCGCGGCGCATATTCGCTCATCTCCCCGCGCGGTGTGGCGAGCACCTTGTTCATTTCTCCCAGGATATGCGCGCGGCCACCCTTGGCCTGTTCCATCGCGGCGTGCATGATTTCGCGGGTAATGCCGTCGATCTTGATGTCCATCTGCAGCGCGGTGACGCCATCGGCAGTACCGGCAACCTTGAAATCCATATCGCCGAGGTGGTCTTCATCGCCAAGAATGTCGGACAGAACGGCAAACTTGTCGCCTTCCTTGATCAGGCCCATCGCGATACCGGCAACCGGTGCCTTGATCGGCACGCCGGCATCCATCAGGGCCAGCGACGTGCCGCACACAGAGGCCATCGAGCTTGAGCCATTGGATTCGGTGATCTCGGAGACCACACGCAGCACATAGGGGAAATCCTCGGCGCTGGGCACAACCGCCATTACGCCGCGCTTGGCCAGCCGTCCATGGCCGATCTCGCGTCGCTTCGGGCCAAGCATAAAGCTTGTTTCGCCTACACAGAACGGAGGAAAGTTGTAGTGCAACATAAAGTTGTCCTTGTACTCGCCTTCGATTGCATCGATGATCTGGGCATCGCGTCCAGTACCCAGCGTAACAACCACCATGGCCTGGGTTTCGCCGCGGGTAAAGATGGCCGAGCCGTGGGTGCGCGGCAACGTGCCGACGACGATGTCGATGGGGCGAACGGTCGTCAGATCGCGCCCGTCGATGCGGGGTTTGCCGTTCAGGATCTGGCCGCGGACGAACGTTTTCTCGAGTTTTCCAAAGGCGGTTTTGACTTCTTCGACACTAAAGGGGGCTTCTTCACCGTCGGGGCAGAGCGTCTCTACCAGTTTCTTTTTGGTCTCGCCGATGGCCTCGTGACGTTGACCCTTGTCGGTGAACTGATAGGCCTGCTTGAGATCGTCGAGCGCAAGCTGCTCAATTTTTTCGGCCAGGCCGACCGGGCTTTGCGGTGCCTGCCAATCCCATTTCGGCTTGCCGGCTTCTTCGGTTAATTCCTTGATCGCATTGATTGCGACCTGCATCTGGTCGTGGCCGAAGGTGACCGCGCCGAGCATTTCGTCTTCGGTCAGGAGATCAGCCTGCGACTCGACCATCAATACCGCGTGTTCGGTGCCGGCAACAATTAAATCCAGGCGTGAGTTCTCGAGCTGGCTGGCGGTCGGGTTGAGCACGTATTGATCGTCGATGAAGCCGACGCGGGCACCGCCGATCGGGCCTTGAAATGGTGCGCCGGACAGCGCCAGCGCGGCCGAGGCACCGATCATGGCGGCAATGTCGCCGTCGACTTCGGGGTTCAGCGACATCACTGTGGCGATGACCTGAACCTCGTTCATAAAACCTTGCGGAAACAGCGGGCGCAGCGGCCGATCAATCAGACGCGAGGTCAGCGTTTCTTTCTCGGTCGGACGGCCTTCGCGCTTGAAGAATCCGCCGGGGATCTTGCCGGCCGAATAAAATTTTTCCTGGTAGTTTACGGTCACGACAAAACTCCGGGTGCTGGATCAACAACCGGAGTTTCTCGTTGGCATTGCGACCGACCAGCGTTTAACGGCGCAGGCCGAGACGCTGAACGATGTCGCGATAACGCTGGACGTCCTTGTTGCGAACGTAGTCAAGTAGCGAACGGCGTTGGTTGACCAGTCGAATCAGGCCCTTGCGGGAATGATGATCTTTTTTGTGATCCTGGAAGTGGCCGGTAAGGTGCTTGATGCGCGCGGTCAAAAGCGCGATCTGCACTTCCGGCGAGCCGGTATCGCCACTCGAGAGCTGGTGCTCGGAAACAATCTGTTGTTTCTGTTCTGCGCTCAGAGACATAGGGTGTAAACTCCAAAACAGGTTTAAGCGTTGTATTTGGCGATCGGGCTTTTCCAGAAAACCCCCTTGGTCAGAACGTCCATATTTCAAATGCATTCTGGACTGCCGCAAGTTCGGGCTTTATGCAAAAGCCCCGATCACCGCGATTCAAGCCCGTTATTGTATCGTCATTTGATTGCGCCCGGTCGAACTTTTTCAGGCTTCAGAATCCGCCGCAGCAAAGAATTCCGTTCCCAGCATGCGCTTGCGCCAGCCGTGCTCCAAGCGGTTTTCGGCGCCCTGCACCAGCCGGGTCAGTTCACGCTTGCTGGCAATGACCGCCGGCTCGATTCCCAGCGCATCGGCCGCTGTTCTCACCAGGCCTTGCAAGTGTTTGATTTTGCTGCGTTGCTGCGGTTCGATAGCGGTCAGTTCAGGAGGGCGCGGCGAGTCGCCCGAGCTGGATTCGAGCAGTGTAATCAATTCGTCAGCATACCTTCGGACGAAGCCCGAACCGACGTCGGCAATGCCCCTTAGCTGGCCCTGGCTTGTTGGATTCCGGCGCGCGATTTCAAGCAGCGGTGGATCGGCCACAATGAATCCGCGCGGCAGATTACGCGCCATCGCCTGCGAGTCGCGCCACTCGGCCAGCAGCGCCAGACGCGCCAGCGACTCATCGTCCAGCCCGGCGGCACCGCGAATCCGGTTTCGCGGGTCGGGCTTGTCGTGAAATCGTTGAAGCATCCCGGCGCAGTCCTCGCGCAACCACTCGAGGCGGCCTTTTTCTTCGAGCCGCGCGGCCAGCAGTTCGCGCATTGCCGGTAATGCGATGACATCGTTTGACGCATACTCCAGCCAGGCCTCCGGTAATGGCCGTCGGCGCCAGTCGTTGCGCGCCAGCCCGCCGGCGAACTCCAGGCCGAGTAATTCGTTGGCCAGCGTTTCGTAGCGCACCTGCAGTGGCCAGCCAAGCAGGGCGGCCGCGATTTGGGTGTCGAACAGTGGATCAGGCAGCGTCTGGCACAGCAACTCGAACAGCTCCAGGTCCTCCGACGCGCTATGCAGAATCTTTTCCTGATCCGGCTGCCCGAGCAGGCTCGACATCAGCTCTTGAAACGAACCCTGTCCGCCCAGCGCGATTGGGTCGACCAGCCAGACCTGTTGGCCGTCGCTGATCTGGATCAGGCCCGGATAGGGCAGAAAGGTTCTCTCGCGAACGAACTCGGTATCCAGGCCGAGCGATTTACACTCCCGCAGGGTGCGCGAATGCGTTCGAATGTGATCTTCGTCGCGCAAATAATGAATCGTGCGCACCGGGTCTGCGTTTGAGTTGTCGGTCACAATACGTCGTCGTCCTGGGTCAGGAATGTAAGGGATTGTCGAACATCGCTTGTCGAACTGTCCAGATTCAGTTATTTTTAAAGGCAAGAGGGCGATCTGTAGTTTTTAGTCAGCCATTCGCGGCTGCTGACTCCGGATCTTGAAACCGAATTCCTACAGGATATCCATATTCATGAAAGTTCTTTTTACTTCTGTGGTGTTGTTGCTGCTGGCCGATGGTACAGCATGGGCGCAATCCGAGCAGGAAAATCAGGCCGGACAAGCTGAGACTGAGCAGGCTGAGCAGACTGAGCAGACTGAGCAAGAACCGGTGCGAGAGGTCCGCCGCCTGGGCGATGTGATGTCGCAGGACGTCGACGGTTTCTCGATGAGCATCCCGGTGATCGAAATGCCGCAGACGCCGCAGGTCGAACAACCGGTGGTGAGCTTGCCCGATCCCGAAATGGACGATCTGCTTCAGAATATCCTTACCCGCAGGGCGTTTGTCCCCGATAATGCTGAGATTGAGCAGGAGCTGACA
>JAIVHD010000172.1 GCA_020201235.1 Lysobacteraceae bacterium | reverse complement strand
GCACGAAGCCGGGCGCTATCGCGAACTGGCCGAGGCAATTGAGTTGCCGCCGGTCGACGACGACCCACGATTCCGCGCCAATCGCCAGGCGCTGACAAGGCTGCGCGAGGCCGCACAGGCCCGCCAGGCCGAGGCTCAGAATCGGCTGACCGACTTTGAAGTCGAGCTGCGCGATTTGCGCGCCCGGCACCGCGACTGCGACAACGAAATCGGCTCGCTGAAGAAGCGCCGCAACAACCTGCCGACCACCATCCTGGCCGTTCGCGAACAGCTTTGCGAAAAGCTCGAGTTGGCAGCCGCTGAATTGCCGTTTGCCGGCGAGCTGATTCAGGTTCGCGACGACCAACGCGACTGGGAAGGCGCGATCGAACGCCTGCTACACCAGTTCGCGCTGTCGCTGCTAGTGCCCGAAGCGCATTACGGCGCAGTCGCGCGCTGGGTGGACGCCACCAACCTGCGGGGCCGTCTGGTGTATTACCGCGTACGCGAGCAGGTCGAACCGCCGCACGGCCGGCCCGATGCCGACTCCTTGGTGCGAAAAGTCCTGATTAAACCCGACTGCGGCGTGTACGGCTGGCTGGAAGCGGAGATCAACCGGCGCTTCGATTACGTGTGCTGTGCCGGGCTGGAGCGTTTTCAGCGCGAGAAATATGCCATCACTCAACCAGGCGCGCGAGGCGCGCGCCACAGCCAGCGAAAGGCGCGAGCGTGACCGGCAGCAAGTGCAGGAGTGCCAACACGAACGCGTCGGCAGCGCGGCGTTTGCAGCGGAATTCGAGCAGTTGCGGCAATGGCAAGCCGAGGCGCTGGGCCAGTCGCCGTTCAATCTCAACACCATCGACGCCCGCCAGCGCGACTATCGCGACTGGCTGCAGGCCCGGATAGACACCGAAGACAAACAGATCCGCACGCTCAGCCAGCGCATCGTGCAAGGCATGGCCGAGTATCGCAGCCGCTGGCCGCGCGAAACGCTGGAGGTCGATGCCAGCGTCGAGTCGGCCGACGAATTCCGGCAAATGCTGGCCAAACTCCAGGCCGACGAACTACCGGGCTTCGAGCAGCGTTTCAAGCAACTGCTCAACCAGAACACGATCCGCGAGATCACCACCTTTCAGGCCCAGTTGAATCGCGAGCGCAACCAGATCGGCGAGCGCATCGAAACCATCAACCGCTCGTTGCACGAAATCGACTACCAGGATAACCGCTACATCCGGCTGATGGCCGAGCGCTCGCCCGACGCCGAGATCCGCGATTTCCAGAGCCACTTGCGCGCCTGCACCGAGGGCACCACCACCGGCTCCGAGAGCGACCAGTATTCCGAGCAGAAATTCTTGCAGGTCAAACAGATCATCGAGCGCTTTCGAGGCCGAGAAGGATTCAGCGAAATCGACCGGCGCTGGACCCGCAAGGTCACTGACGTTCGCAACTGGTTTGTGTTTTCAGCCTCCGAGCGCTGGCGCGAGGACGACAGCGAGCACGAACACTACACCGATTCCGGCGGCAAATCCGGCGGCCAAAAGGAAAAGCTGGCCTACACCGTGCTGGCCGCCAGCCTGGCCTATCAGTTCGGCCTGGAATGGGGCGAGACGCGCTCGCGCTCGTTCCGCTTTGTCGTCATCGACGAGGCCTTCGGCCGCGGCTCGGACGAGTCGGCCCGTTACGGCCTGGAGCTGTTCAAGCGTCTGAACCTGCAACTGCTGATCGTCACGCCATTGCAGAAGATTCACATTATCGAACCGTTTGTCGCTGCGGTCGGTTTCATCCACAATCCCGAGGGTCGCGAATCGCTGCTGCGCAACCTCACCATAACCGAGCTGCGCGCCGAGCGCCGTGCGCGCGAGCACGTGCAGCAAGTTCATTGAACAGACCGTCGAACAAACCATCCTGGTCCTCGCCGGCCGATATCAGCGCGCAGGTGGGCAAACTCTGGGAGCGCGGCAAGTTGCTTGGCGAGCGCGTCGAAGCCGGCTTCCCGATCCGGCTTCGATTAAAAAAGCCGCAGCCGTGCGACCTCAACGAGCGCTTCAACCAGGTCCGCGACTGGGTCGACGCACTGGTCGCAGGCGCTCGCCCGCAGCGCGGTTTTGGCTATGAAATCGAATGGAAGACCGTCAACCATCGTATTCACGGCAGCAACAAGCTGCCATCGGCCGTGCGGCTACCTGAACCGGCCGACGCCGTGAAGCTGATCGGCAAGAGCGCGCAGGTACAGACCTTTGATCGTTTACATAAGGCCGTCACCGGACGGTTCCCCGCCCTCGGTGACTGGCTTGCGCGACGGCCGCTGGAAGCACTCCGGCACGCCGAAGACTGGCCGCGCCTGCTGGCGGTGCTCGACTGGTTCGGCGACAACCCCGGCAGTGGGCTTTATCTGCGCCAACTGGATATCGAAGGCGTCGATACCAAATTCATCGAACAGCGCCGAAAGCTGATCGGCGAATTGCTGGACGTGGTGCTCGAAGCGCGCCATGTCGATCCGGCCGCTGCCGGGGCCAGGGGCTTCGAGCAGCGCTACGGCCTGCGCGTGCGCCCTGCCCTGATCCGCTTTCGCATCCTCGACCCCAGGCTGGAAATCGGCCACATCAGCGACCTGTCGCTGCCGGCCGATCAGTTCGCCGCGCTCGACCTCACGGCCCGCACGGTGTTTATCACCGAAAACGAAATCAACGGCCTGGCTTTCCCCGAATATCCCGACGCCATCGTCCTGTTCGGTCTCGGTTACGGGCTCGACCGGCTGGCCCGGGTCGACTGGCTGGCCGATCGACAGATCTGGTATTGGGGCGATATCGACACGCACGGCTTTGCCATCCTAAATCGCCTGCGCCACCACCTGCCTCACGCCTGCTCGCTGCTGATGGACCGCGCCACGCTAGCTGCCCACCGGCACTTGTGGACGCAAGAGCCCAAAGACCGGCGCTTCGGCGGCCAACCCACCCGCCTCAGCCACAGCGAGCAGCAGCTGTTCGATACATTGCGCAACGATGTTATCGGCGAACGCATCCGCCTGGAGCAGGAAAGGATCGGCTTCGGCTGGCTGCAAGCCCGACTGCGGGCCATCGCACGCCAGAATTCGCATTCCGGCCCGGATATTGCCTAGCAGCCTGTCGGACTTAACCTTAGTACACCGCGATCAGCGGTGCCGCGAAGAGGATATGCACCAAGTTGGTGCGCGAATCG
>JAIVHD010000397.1 GCA_020201235.1 Lysobacteraceae bacterium | reverse complement strand
GGTCGAGCGCCTCCTCCATGGAGACGATAGCGAGCTCCGCCAGCGCTTCAGCGCCGTTGTGGACACGCTGGACCACCTGTATGCGGTTTATCAGGGTCTGTCGCGCCGGCGGCAGCGGCGCGGGGCGCTGGATTTCGACTCCCAGGCGGTCTATTTTCAGTTCGATGCCGAGGGGAGGGTGGCCGATATTCGCCTAAGCACGCGTCACGACGCTCATCGTCTGATCGAGGAGTGCATGGTCGCGGCCAACGTCGAGGCGGCGCGCTTTGTGGGCGACAAGTTGCCGCTGCTGTACCGGGTTCATGAACCGCCCCAGTCCGACAAGCTCGAAGCGCTGGAGGAATTTCTGCGCGCTCAGGGCCTGAACGTGCGCTGGAAAGAGCAGCCCGAGCCGGCTCAGTTTGCTGCTCTGCAGAACCAGGTGGCCGATTCGCCGCTGCGTCCTCTGGTCAACGCCGTCTTGCTGCGGTCGCTGTCGATGGCTGTCTACCAGCCGGAAAATCTCGGCCACTTCGGCCTTGCGCTGACCAGCTATGCCCACTTTACCTCGCCAATTCGACGTTATCCGGACCTGCTGCTGCATCGGGCGATCAAGCACCTGGTGCGGAAGCATGACCGAAGCCGCTTTGCCTACGGCGAGGAGCGCATGACGGAACTGGGCCGGCACTGTTCGTGGACCGAGCGGCGGGCCGAGGAAGCCGCCAGGGACGTGGATGAACGCCTCAAAGCACAATTCATGCAGCGCCATCTGGGGGATACCTTCGAGGGCATCGTGACCGGCGTGACCAGCTTCGGCCTGTTCGTTGAACTGCCCGACTATGGCGTCAGCGGGCTGGTGCACGTCACCGCCTTGCCGAACGATTATTACCACTTTGATCCGGTTGGTCACAGCCTGACCGGTAAACGCCGCGGTATACGGCTGCGCCTGGCCGATCGCGTCCGGGTTGAATTGGCCGCCGTCAATATTGAAGAGCGCAAGATCGACCTGCGCCTGGTTGAAGACGAGCCTGCCGAGTGAAACGCGAGCTCGCCCTGGGCGTCAACGCCGTTCTGAGCCTGCTCGAGATTGCGCCCGAGCGTATCGTGCGGGTCTGGCTTAATCCGTCTTCCGAGCGCCTGGCGCGACTCGGCCGCGAGCTGCAATCGGCGAATATCGTGGTCGAGAGCTGCGAGGCCCGGGCGCTGGATCGGCGTGCGGATGGGGTTCGCCATCAAGGTGTCATCGCTGAATTCCGCCCACGCGCTCCGCTCGATGAGGCCGGTCTGGCCACGCTGCTGGACCAGCAATCGGACCCGCTGCTGTTGGTGCTGGACGGCGTCAGCGATCCGCACAATCTCGGCGCCTGTATTCGCTCGGCTGCTGCCGTCGGCGCCAGCGCGGTTGTCGTCCCCAAGAATCGCGCCGCCGGATTGACTCCCGTAACCCGGCGCGCAGCGGCGGGAGCGACCGAGCGAATCCCGCTCGCGGTGATCACCAACCTGGCGCGCACCCTGCGCATGCTCGGCGAGCGCGGCTTTTGGCGAGTGGGCCTGGCCGGCAAAGCCACAAAGACGGTCTACGAGGCCGAGTTCTGTGGTTCTGTGGCCGTCGTAATGGGTGGCGAGGAACGCGGCATGCGACGTTTGACGCGCGAGCAGTGCGATGAGGTGGTAGGCATACCCATGCCGGGGGATGTTGAAAGTCTCAATGTCTCGGTCGCTGCCGGCGTGGTGCTGTTTGAAGCCGTGCGTGCCAGGAATGTGGCCTGATGCAAGCCCCCTGTATTCGGATTCACCTGCCGGCCTGGATCAATGATTTCCTCGCGAATCTGCCCCCGGCCCTGGACAGCCCGGAACAGCGCATGCGAGTGGCCGTCAGCCTGTCCGAGCAGAATGTCGCCAACGACACCGGCGGTCCTTTCGGGGCGCTGGTGGTGGCGGTCGAAACCGGCCAGGTGCTGGCGCTTGGCGTTAACCGGGTCGAGCCGGGAAGCTGTTCGTCCGCCCATGCCGAAATCGTTGCGCTGAGCCTGGCGCAGCAGCGCCTGGGTAGCTCGAACCTCGCGGCTGCCGGACTCGGGCCGATTGAGCTGATCAGTTCCTGCGAGCCCTGCGCGATGTGTCTGGGCGCGATTCCCTGGTCGGGTGTTTCCAGCCTGTTGTGTGGGGCGACCAAGGCCGATGCCGAGGTGGCCGGCTTCGATGAAGGTGATCGAGCCGATCGGTGGATCGAGCAACTGGTGGCTCGCGGGATCGATGTATATACCGAAATTCTGCGCTCGGCAGCAGCCGATGTGATCAGCCGTTACGCGCGCAGCGGCCGGCGGATTTACTGAGCGTACACAAAACCAAAGAGGCCGAACCCCAGCTGGGATCCGGCCCCGCGACACTGCTCTACAGGCGTCGACTTACTGCGTGTTCTGCAGCATCTCGGTCAGACGCTGCTGCAGTTCGGGGTCGTTCTGAATCGCCATGGCGATCGTGTTGAACGACTCGACGTCCAGCCCGGCTTCATCGACGGCACTGGTCATTTCCTCGT
>JAIVHD010000396.1 GCA_020201235.1 Lysobacteraceae bacterium | reverse complement strand
GTGCCGGCGGTCGGGGGTGGAAGCGCCGGCTGCTGGCGAAATGCCCCGCGACCGGTTGACCGGCCGCGGCGGTTTCCCACTCGGCCTCGGTCGGCAGGCGCGCGTCGGCCCATTCGGCAAAAGCTGCGGCCTCGTAGAAGTTGATGTGACAGGCCGGTTCGGCCGGATCGACCGCTCGCCAGCCGGCCAGCGTAAACTGCTGCCAGCCGCCGTCCACACTACGCCAGTACAGCGGCGCTTCGGGGTTTTGTCGCTGCACCCAGGCCCAGCCGTCGGCGAGCCAGAGCAGCGGGTTGCGGTAAGCGCCATCGTCGATGAATTCAAGCCAATCGCCGTTGCTGACCGGTCGGTTGGCGAGCTTGAAATCGCGATTCAGCACGACCTTATGTCGCGGTGTTTCGTTGTCGAAACAAAAGAATTCACCTTTTCCAGCACCAATTTCTTTGATGCCGGCCGGGTAATGGACCCAGTCCAGCGCGTGATCGCCGTGTTTGCTTGTCAAGTGGCCGGTGCCCAATGGCCGGGCCATCGGATTGAAGTGAAATGCGTGCTTGAGGTCGGTCAGCATCAACTCCTGGTGCTGTTGCTCATGATGGAGGCCCAGCACGACCAATGGCCGGATTTGTTGCAATCGGCTCGCGTCGCAGGATTGGATCAGATCGACCATTGACTGGTCGACGCTTTGCCGATATCCGGTGATGGTCGCCGCATCCGGGCAGGCGATCAGCGAACGCAACGACCTTGGAAATTGCTCGCCGACACCATTGTAATAGGAGTTGAACAGTTGCCTAAAATGCGGGTTAAAGCATTTGTAGTTCTTGCTGAAGACATCGAGCACGAAGGTTTCAAAAAACCAGCTTGTATGGGCCCGGTGCCATTTGGCCGGACTGACGTCTGGCATGGATTGCAGGTTCTGCTCTTCAGGCGACAGCGATTCGACCTGGTTTTCGGTATCGGCGCGAACGATCCGATACCAGTCGGTCAGAAAGGCGGGGTCGCCCGCAGGATCCTTGCTTGAATCGCTAGCTTGGTGTGTTTGATTGCTCACTTTCAGGCTGAATTCTCGATGAATTTGATTGAATCGATCGGGTGAGGTGATGAACTTGGCGAATTATGCTCTGAAAGGCCTGTCGAAGCCAACCATCGAAGTTCGGTAGAAACGCTGGTTTTTACTTTATTTATCGAGATGTTAACAACCAATATTTAAAACCTCAGTTACAATTATGCCGAAACGCCGATGAAGATTGTGAAGTTGTTTGCTGGATCAAAATCCAGGTTAATCCGATCAGTCGTGCGATACTTGAGCCTGAATTGACCCACTACTCCGAATACTGGTGAAAACCGAATGATTTCAAGACTTGTTGCTACGTTCGCCGTTGCGATTCAATGCACGATTGTGAGCGCCCAGATCACTGTTCACATTGATGGGCTGGATTTCCCCGTCACTGAGCTTCCCGGCACGATTGGTCAGGAGATTCAAAGCATCGAGTTTCGTCCTTCGGCAGCCGGCAATCGTTTTGTGGTCAAGACCAGAACCGCCGACCAGACCTGCTCGTTCTTTCAGGACGGCGAGGATATTGGAATTCTGCCGGGGTCGCCGGAAAATAATCTTGTGATCGAAATTGATCTCATCGAAGATTCGCGCGACGGCGTTGATCTGAATTTCGATTTTAACGGGGCTCCGATTCCGCGAACCTATCCGTTGGTGGTCGGACCCACGCTGGCCACTTCCGGCAGCATCACCCAGATGCTGCTCGGGGACGGCAGCATCGTGCTGGATCTTTGCACATCACCGGATTCTTGTCCCGAGCCGGGCGACCCGAACCCCGATGCAAATCCGAGGTTGGTCTGCCGGGAGGCCGGTACGCGGGTCTTCAGCGGTGATTTTGAGCCGATCGTGGCCGACCTTGCAGTGTTCTGGGAACTCGATGCGGCCGGCTTTGACGACGAGGTCGTTGCCGGCGCGAACGAGGGCCGGGTGGTTACATTGACGGCCTCGAATCTCGGCGCGCTGGATGTCGCCAGTATCGATGTTGGAATCGATGGCATTCTCCCGCTCGCTGGCGTGGCCTGCCCGCAGCTACTGACCGCAGGCGTCGATTTTGCATTCAATCAGGATTGTTCCGGAACCTGGTCAATTGACGACCTGGCCGGCGGCCAGACTCGCCAGATCGAGTTTCGCGTGACAGCCGATGCAGATGCACAGCTGGAAGACCGGATTACGCTGGACGCATCAATCGGCGCGGCCAGTGTCGACGACGTTGATCCGCTCAACAACCGGCAGTTACTGGATCTCGTCATCGCCAAGCAGACGACACTGCAGGCTGGAATCTCCAGCGTTCCGAAGTTGATCCTCGACGTGACGCAGCCGCCCGCAAGCGCCAGTTTTGGCGTGTCGTTGACTCCCCAGGGGCCCTCAATCCTGAATCGTCCAATCGACGTGCAACTGGGGTTTCCGGCCGGACCGAACGTGCAGATCGGCAGCCCCAACAGCGATTTCGATGCCGCCAGCGGTATTTGGAG
>JAIVHD010000171.1 GCA_020201235.1 Lysobacteraceae bacterium | reverse complement strand
GGTCGCGAGGGGTGATACTGGAACAGGCTGACATCGATCGTAAATCCCTGCTGCTGTAGCCAGTGCAGGGCCGGGGCGCGCTTCTTGCTCAATCGCACGGTGAAGAATTTCGGCTGCTCGGCCCTGTCCGAATCCGGGGCAATTCGGGCAAGAATTTTCGCCGCGACCTGGTCTTCAACCTCTTCAAGCCGCCGGAACAGATGACTCAAAAGCGGAGGGCGAATATGGCTGATGATGGTTCCGGCGATCAACTCGCCCGGCTGAGCGACGAACTGCGGCTCGGCGGCGTGAAACAGCGGCCCGCTGGACCAGCGGTTGGCCAGCACACCGCAAAAAAGCTCCTTGTTGATTTCGCGAGCGGTAATCAGGATGGACAGGTTATCGACATCGTCACGGGTCGTGGCCAGGATTCCCACTGCATCCTCGATGCCGGCTGCCGCCAGCGTCTCGGCCTGGGTGCCGCGTCCGGCAATGGTTCCTTCCGGCAAATCTTCCAGGTCGGTGTTTTCTTCAATGACGGTGACGTCGAACGCCAGCTCGTGCAACATCTGGTAAATCTCTCGGCCGAAGCGACCGAAACCGCACAATATCCAGCGTCCAGTGGGCGGATTCGGGACTTCCGGAAGAGTTCCGGAGGGGCTGGAATGCAGCCATTGATACAGGCGATAAGAATGTGGGCGCGTCAACAGCAGGCGCAGGCGATGAACGAACTCGGCGGCCGGATTGACCACGTGCGCGGTATCGAAAGAGCGCATATTGTCGGCCACCGCCACCTCGTCGGCCCGGGCATAGACGGCGGCGCGCTGATTGAGCAGGCGCGCCGTGACGGCAACCTTCAGATTGGTACGATCGTCGGCGGTTGCCGCCAGCACGCCCATGCACCATCGACTCTGGAGACCGGCCGAGACCAGATTTTCGGGCAAGGTCGCGTCCATGCAGAAACCGTGTACGGGCGCCCGATAGGTTTCCACCGACAGCGAATCGATTTTCTCTGCGGTCTGGTCGATCACGACAACCGGATGGCGCAGCTCGGACAGGGTCCACGCCAGCAGTCGCCCGGTATCGCCGAAACCGCAAAGCAGATAAAACGGCTGATCATAATTACGCACAGCGCGGCGAAAACGCGCGCCCCGCAACGCCTGGGCGAAGGCCGGATCCTGCATCAATGAAACGATGCTGCCGATGGAAAACAACCAGGCGATCACGGTCAGGTAAATGCTGACCATGGTCCACAGACGCTGGGCCTTGCTGAATTCGTACGGCACCTCGCCAAAGCCGATGGTGCTGCCGGTATAGCTGACCACGTAAAAGGCATCGAACAGGCTCATCCGCCACGGGTTGCCGTCGGCATCAACCCCCGGCATCAGGGTGAAACCGACGGTTGCAATCGAATAGGCCGCGATCAGGACGATCAGCGGCAAGCGCATACGCCGGAAAAACAGCAGTGAGGTCGACCGGGCCACAGTGCGTTAGCGCTTAGCGACTGTAACCCGCGGTTTCCATGGTCAACAGGACAACCGATAACAGGTTGGCAAGCAGAGCACCGCCGGAAAGCGAGACGATGGTGGCCATCACCTTGGGTGTCAGACCGACGTCGAGGACGTGCACCGACATGGCCCACACCAGCACTGCAGCGATCAGATGCAGATCAACCACTAGACTGGAAGCCAGCAGCATGGCGCTCATTTGCGAACGCTCGCCCAGCTTCAGGAGGGTGGCGATCAAACCAACCACCAACGCGGCAAACAGCTCATAGACATCGTGATGGGCGGGATTGTCGATCTCACCGAGAAAGAAGCCGAAGTTCAACGTCAGCGCCAGCAATACGAAAAACCCGAAGATCACCCTGCTCATGTTCATGATCGCCACCTAAGGAAGAGAAACCGACTTCATTATGCACGGGCTGCCGGCCTGCTGACGCCGATTAACGGGGTCCCGGTGGCATCGCGCGAGCCGAACCCTATAATGGAGCACGCGGGCGAGCCTTAGCGAAGCCCCCGACAAACTTGGAACTGAACTGCTTCGAGGAGACGACAATGAACAGAATTTCAGCAATTGCAGTCGCCGGTCTATTCGGCCTTGCCGCCGGATCGGCACAGGCCGACGACTCTATGCAAGCATCGGCCAGCTTCATCGACCGCGACGGCAACGACGTCGGTACCGCAACCCTGGTTGAAGGTCCGAACGGCGTGGTGATTGATCTGGATCTCAAGGGCCTGCCCGAAGGCCGACGCGCGATCCATATCCATCGCTTTGGTACCTGCGAGGATCCAGACGAAGGCTTCGTAGCCTCCGGCGGACACCTCAACCCGGAAGGCAAGCAACACGGCTTGATGAATCCCGATGGCCCTGATAACGGCGATCTGCCGAACATCATCGTGCTCGCCGACGGCACGGTTCAGGTCGAGTTGTTCACCAACCTGGCCTCACTGCACGGCGCCGGTGACCGCGCCGCCATGCTCGACGAGGACGGCGCGGCATTTGTCATCCACCAAAACCGCGATGACCACATCACCCAGCCCATCGGCGG
>JAIVHD010000170.1 GCA_020201235.1 Lysobacteraceae bacterium | reverse complement strand
CCTGTCACCAGCCGAGCGGATTTTACGCTCCCCGGTTGGTCGCGGGCACCGGCAGCACGTTCGGGTCCTGCGCGACCGCCGGTATCGAGTTACTAAATTGCGACGCTGCCGCGATTGCGGCAGGCTGGTGCCTTTTTAAGCCACCTGATTCACCACCACACCCTAGTGGGCCATGCGGTTAAAAGATTTCGGCGATGCAGCAGCGCAACGAGCCACCCGCTTTTTCGATTTCGTCGAGTTCAATGGCGTGTACATCGAACTTCCAGTCGTTTTCGATGATCCGGCGTTTTTCCGCGCTCAGCGCGCGCCATGCGGTGGTACTGATGAACAGGTCGTTGAAGGTCAGCGCCAGGCAATTGCCGGCAAACGCCTCTTTTTCGGCACGCGTCAGCTCAAGCACGTGATCTGGAAAGGCCTCTGAAATCGCGCGCGGCACGTCCGGGTCGACGAACGCGTCGGGACAAATCACGAGTGCGCGCGAGGCCAGTACCGACATGACTACATTGGTGTGGTACTCCTCGGGACGCAGGTCGAAGCGAAACGTCAGCGCGAGCTCAAAGGCTTCATGCATGGCCCGACAGCCGGCCTCGTCGACCCGGCCGGTGATACCGCAGAAGCCCAAACGCCGGGCCCGGTCGATAATCATTGCGCCGGTTAGCTCGGCCACTAGATCGCGGCCGGAAAGGTCGATTTCCGGGTAGTTCATGAGCTGGGTGAAAAATGCCCGGATATCGGCCCGCTGCGCTTCTCTCTGACGCTCGGGATGGAGCATTGCGCCGACGATGAAGCGCTGCGGAATGGTCGCAAAAACGTTATTGGGGAACAGATCATCGGGGTTGTCGCTGCGGCCTGGAAAGCGGATGACCGGGATCCCGCATTTGGCGATCTGGTCGGTCAGATGGCGATGCTGGTCGAGTGCGGTCGAGGCGTTGACGCCGACGGTCAGGTCCATGTACGCGTTGTCGCGGGCGGCCTGTCGCGAAAGCCGAAAATCAGCCGGCTCAACCAGAAACACGGCTTTGGGCAACGCGGCACTGTCGGCGCTTAGCCAATGGCCTTCCAGGTGTCTGCGAAAGCTGGATGGCGATGTAACGATCATCGTGTCGGTAGCTCCTGGGATATTGAGGGTGCGCGGGTTGCGACCCGCCCGGCCCGGCGACTTTGATGCCGGATTCGGAGTCGAACCAGAGACGGTACGGCCGCGCGAGAGGGCTATTGTCAGACCCGGCCCGAGGCACGTCAAGCCCTGATCCTGCCGTATTCACCGACCTTGCTCGCCCCGAAGCCGGCTGGACCGACCGATGCCCGGCACCGAAAGCATCGGCACAACGACCGCGTAGACCAGTACCGCGCTGCCGATGGCCAGTAGGCTGACCCCGGCATCCAGCAGGCCGCCCAGCGCAATCGGGCCGAGCGCGGTGCTTAGCACCATCAGCGCGGCATAGACGCCGCGGATCATGCCGAGCTGACGGGTGCCAAATAGTTCGACCCAGATTGCCGAGGCGATAACGCCGTTTAGGCCGGCGGTAATGCCCAGCCCAAAAAACATCGGCCATAGCGATGCTGCCGGTTCCAGCAGGCCCAGGCAGAGCACGCCGATGGCCGCCGGCAACAGTTGGAACCGCAGCAGCGAACGCGCGCTGAAGCGATCGATCAGCCGGCCGGAGGCAAACGCGGCCAGAGCCTGGGCCAGGGCAAACAACACGAAGCCGTTGCCGACGTTGATCAGCGACCACTGTTGGCGCTCGGCGATCGCGCCCTGGTGCAGAAATAGCGCGGTAATCAGCACCGGCGGCACCAGCACGATGGTCAGCACGCGCAAAAAGTACGGGTTGCCGAACAACTTGCGCCGGGCCATCAACGGTGCATCCGCTTCACTCGCTGCCTGCTCGTGATCGGCTACCGGGTTGCCGACCAGCGGTCGGGCCAGCCAGTACAGCAACGGCACACCCACTAGCGCGATGATGGCCGACGCCGCCAGCCACACGACTCGCCAGTCGAATTGCTCAAGCGTCAGCGCCACCAGTGGCGGAAAGCAGGCCTCGCCGAGAATGAATCCATAGCTGACCATGGCCAGTGCGCGGCCGCGCCGGCGCAGCGCGTAGCGGCCGGCAGCGACCACACCAAGGTGCCCCATCATGCCCTGCCCGGCCAGGCGCACCAGAAACAGGCCGGGCAGCAGCATCCAACCGCTGCCGGCGATCGAAACCAGCGCCGCGCCGCTCGCTAGAACGACCAACACCAGCACGACCGCGCGCCGCAGGGACAGCTGATCGGCCAGGCCACCGAGCCAGAACATGCTCAGCCCGCTGATCAGCGTCGCGCCACTGTAAAGCACGCCCAGCGCGGTGTCCGAGAGCTGAAATTCAGCCCGAAAATCGGCCCCGAAAAGGCCGATGAAGAACGTCTGGCCAACGCTCGAAAACAGCGCTGCGATCACTCCGCAGCAGGCAGGGTGGTAAATAAGGCGGGCTCAGGTTTCGGGTCCGCGGCCGATCCACGGCTCGAACGGCCAGTCCTGGCCGGCCCGAATCGCAGCAAGCGCCTGGTGCTCGCGCTCGACAATCGTTTCGACGAAGTCGTCGGCCGAATCACCCATGACATAAAACGCGTCCAGCCCCTCCATTAAAAACGCCTGCAGCTTTCCGAACCCGGCCGCGACCGACGGGCCATGCATCCAGCGTACCAGCCGCCGGATCATGCGACGTTTTACGGTTCGCTCGAGTAGGTGTCCGAGGTCGCCGATCAGGTCGATCTGCTGTTCGCGCTGCGCCCAGGCATCCAGCCGCCGATAGCCGTGCGCATATTCCGGCTGGTCCAGCTTGCCTTCGATCACCTGCGACAGTTGCGCATCGAGGTCCATGCTGATCCGCTGCAGGCGCATCGCCTCACCAATCGCATGCAGCAAGTGATCGGGCAAGAACCGCTGCATGATCGGTACGACCCGCTCGAGCTGGCGGTCGCGTTCGCGCATGTCACGACCGCCGTACAGCTCTTCCAGAAAAAACACGCAAGCCGTACTGAAGCGCTCGTGACTCCTGAGATCGGAATAGGTCTCGCGCAGCCGGCATCGCTGCCAGTGCTGAAGCTCCAGAAGCCTCGGATAGGCATTGTCGTGTTGTTCAAGATGCCCGAGCAGGCGCTGACTCTGGCCGATTTGGTCGGCAAGATGCAGTGCCCCGGGTGAATCGTTGTTTGACATTAAACCGGGCTACTCCTGCTGAGCACGCTCGATGGCATCAATCAGTTCTTGCCGTTCGCGCCGAAACAGCGCAACGGATTCGACATGGGCGTAGCGGCAGCGCTGCTGCGGGTCGAGCAAAAAAACGCCGCGCTTCATCCCCATCAAGCCACGACAGCCGAATTGCGCGGCAACCGCCAGTTCGGGATCGCTCAGCAGCCGAAACCCGAGATCGTGCTTTTTACGAAAGGCGCGGTGCGAGGCCGGGTCATCACGGCTAATTCCGACGACCTCCACGCCGAGCCCTTCGAACTGCTTGATCCCGTCGCGGTAGTCGCATAGCTGGCGGGTGCACACCGGCGTGTCGTCACCGGGATAAAAAACCAGCAGCAACCACCTGCCCCGGTGATCGCGCAATGTCAATGTTTCGCCGGCATCGTCGACCAGCGAAAAATCGGGTGCCTGCCGACCGGTTTGTAACGCCATCCTGCAATCCTTTGGCCCCGAACTTTGCACAACCCGGGGCGATCTAAACCAGACCCAACAATAGCATTGCCGGGCTGAGACAGTGACATTTTGCGACCGGCCGACCAGACGAACAGCCGAATTGCCCGGCCGCCTGCCACGGGCCACCGCCGGCCGCCGTACCGGCCCGTCGCCGAACCCACACCACGGCGGTACAATTGTCGGGTTAACAATCAGGAGTACAGACCCATGCTGACGCTGAATCCGGCCTCACGGTACCGTACCGGGCGGAAAGTGCCGAAAATCGGTCTGGCGATCGCCGGCGGTGGTCCGCTGGGCGCAATTTATGAACTTGGCGCATTGCGCGCGCTCGATGAGGGGATCAGCGGCCTGCGTTTGCATCAACTCGACAATTATGTCGGCGTGAGCGCCGGCGCGTTCCTGGCTACCAGTCTAGCCAACCAGGTCACGACCAGCCAGATGTGCCGAATCTTCATCGGCGCGCCCGGCGCGGAATTCACGTTTGAGCCGGAAAGCTTTCTTAAACCGGCATTTGCCGAGTTCCTGAGCCGAGCGCGCAACGTGCCGGCCGCGCTTCTCGCGTTGGTGACCGAAGCCATCCGGCATCCGTCGCGACTCGGCCACCTGGAAGCCGTCGGCGGCCTGAGCCAGGTCCTGCCAACCGGCATTTTCGACAACAATACGATCGACGCCTTCGTTAGCCGGGTGCTCGACCGGCCAGGCAGAAGCAACGATTTCCGCAAGCTGTCGACTTCGCTGCGGATCGTCGCGATGGACCTGGATACCGGTGCCACGGTCCGTTTTGGCGAAGCCGATACCGACCACGTGCCGATTTCCAAAGCGGTCCAGGCATCGGCCGCGCTGCCGGGCCTGTACCCGCCGGTTCGCATCGGCAAGCGCTATTTCGTCGACGGTGCGTTGCGCCGTACGCTGCACGCCTCGGTGGGTATCCGAAGTCGTCGATCCTTCTGATCGAGCCCAATCGCAGCGACGAGCGAATGTTCTTTACAAATATGTTCAGCTACTCCAGCCGCAATCAGTTGGCCGAACATGCCTACCAGACCACGCGGGCCGAACTGCTGGCGCGGGCCGACGACCTTGAAAAATTTCTTAAGCCCTACGACATGCAGCCCAATCGCGAAGCGCTGTCGGCCGAGCGTACGCTGGCCGACAGCCTGCGGCGCGAGCCCGCCTATCTGGCACCCTTGGGTAACAACCTGGCCCGAAGCCTGGACCGGCTGGACCGCGCGCTCGAGAAAATGTGATTGCCTGCTGACCCCGATTGCTGGTCTGCGGTCGCCTGCCCGCACGAACGACCCGTTCAGCGAGACTTGCCGAGCCGACGCAGTCGGCGCGCATGGCGCCAAACCGAAAAAGCCGCAGCGATGCCGCCGCCCGCGACCCGCTCGCGAGTCAGGCGCCGCGTATGTGCCACCAGGTAGCGCCCCAGCCGGCCATCCAGGTGCAGCCTCAACAAGGCATGCCGATGCCGCCAGTGCGCCGCTCCGTCCAAACCGGTATCGGGCTGCATCAACTGTCGAACCGGGTCAGTCAGTAGATGGCGCGCCAGTGCATCGAGCCTGTGGCCGCCCTCGCCTTCGGCCACTTGCTGGCGCGTCAATTGATATTCGGCCTGCAGTTCCAGCGGCACCAGCCAGCGCTGGTGGCGCGCATCGAGCACCAGGTCACGAACCATGCGAACCCGGTAACTGGCCGCGGCCAGCGAGGCCAAGCGCTCGGCGGCTGCGGCAAAACCGGCATCGTCGCCGTCGACAAGGCGGGCCTCAAGGGCCGCGCCTGGACCTGCAACTCGCCGGCAGTGATCATCGAGTTCTGACATTTGCTCGAACCTCGGCGGCTCGATTTCAGACGCGATGCCCAAGATCAGCGGCTCGAAGTGTTCAACGCCGACGCGTGCCGATGCACCGCTTTCGATCCACGCCTGAATGGCCGGATGCGGCTGGCGCTCGACCAGCGCCTGTTGCCACCACTGCAACTTGCGACGCGCCACGCCGGCGTCGCCGACCTGGCCGGGAATGGCTGCAATTTCGCTGACAATCGCGTTGAGGCCGAGCAGTGCATCGCGCAACTCTTCGGCCGCATACGGCAAGGTCATCGACAACGGGTGACCGGCAACCAGAAAGCGCCTTCGGCACCAATCCAGGCCGGTCTCCGGGGGCCGGTCAGCGGCCGGCTCAGTGGAAGGTCGGACGACCATCGGTGTCCTCCGGCAAATCGCTGTGCAGCAATCGCTGGATGTCGAGCGGGTCGAAGCAATAGCGGTTGTCGCAGAACTCGCAATTGACCTCGACCTCGCCCTGACTTTCGATGATCTCCTCGAGCTCCTGCTCGCCAAGCCCGCGCAGCACGCGAGCCACGCGCTCGCGGCTGCACGGACAAAAGAATCGAAGCGGGCGGGCCGGATACAGGCGCCGATCCTCGGCATGGAACAGGCGATGCAGCAATTCTTCCGAGGCGGTCTGCAGCAGTTCGGCCTCGCCCAGCGTTTCGAGCAGCCTGCAGACGCGGTTCCAGCCGTCGTCGTCTTCGGCTTTTCCGGGCAGGCGCTGGATCAGCACGCCGGCCGCCCGATCGCCCTGGACAGCCACCATGACGCGCGTCGGCAGTTGCTCGGAGCGTTCAAAATACGCCTCAATCGCCGCGCTCATCGAATGCGCTTCCAGCGGCACGATCCCCTGCCAGGTCCGGGCCTTGTCGGACGGCTCAACGGTCATCGTCAGCACGCCGCCGGCGGTCAGGTCAGAAAACCCGGATGCGCCCAGAATAGCGTCGGCGTCAAAGCGGGCCAGGCCGCGCAGGCCGCCCTGGTCAGTACAATCGGCCATCAGCAACTTCAGCGCCGACGAGCTGCGAAGCTGCAGGCTGATACGACCGCTGAACTTGACACCGCTTGAACACAGCGCACTGACCACAAGGGTCTGACCGAGAAGCTGGGCGACCAAATCCGGGTAGCATCCGCGACCCAGCACCTCACGATAGACCGCGTCGAGATGGACGACCACGCATCGCACGTTGGCCTCCTCCAGAAGCAGTCGCTGCAGGTGGTCGCCGCTCATGCCAATGCCCTGGCAGACACGTTCGGGGGACTTTCGGCCTGAAAGCACGGCGGCCACAAAGCCGCCGCGACGATCGCGATCGCCGGGTCCGGCACGCCATCGGTCGAATGCTCCGGTAATCGCGCCTTATTCTCC
>JAIVHD010000395.1 GCA_020201235.1 Lysobacteraceae bacterium | reverse complement strand
CGTCGTCGATTAGCAGGATGCCGTGCTTACACAGAATCGGCTGAATCTTTTCAAAATAGCCGGCCGGTGGCAGGATCAGCCCGCCCGCGCCCATCAGCGGCTCGGCAATCAAGGCCGCAATCGTCTCGGCACCTTCGCGCGCGATCACCGATTCGAGCTCCTCAGCCAGGCGGGTGCTGAATTCGTCCTCGCTCTCGCCCTGGCGGGCCTGGCGATAATGGTGCGGCTCGGTCAGGTGGATGACATCCGAACCTGGCAGGTCGAAATTCGCGTGGAACGGTTTGAGCCCGGTCAGCGCGGCGGTTGCCAGCGTCGTGCCATGGTAGCCACTGACGCGCGAAATGATCTTTTTCTTCTCCGGCTGGCCGATGGCGTTGAAGTAATAGCGCATCAGCTTGATTTGGGTGTCGTTGGCATCCGATCCGGAACAGCCGAACAAAAAGCGCGCGCCGTCGATCGGAATCCACTCGGCCAGCTTGGCCGCCAGGCGAATGCTCGGCTCGTTGGCCTTGGCTGCAAACAGCGGGCCGTAGCTAAAGCTTTCCATCTGCGCCGCGGCCGCCTTGGCCAGTTCGGTTTCACCGTAGCCCAGCGCCGTGCACCACAAGCCCGCCATGCCTTCCAGATAGCGCTTGCCATGCTGGTCATGGATGTAAATCCCTTCACCGCGCTGCCAGATCAACGGCTCGGAATCGCGAACCGCGCGCAGGTCGGAGGAAGGGTGAAACAGGTAGCGCCGGTCCAGCGCTTCGAGGCTTTCAGTCATGTGGTTGATTTTCCGGGTGTCTTGACAGCGCGGTCATGATAACGCCTGGCGTCGGGCGCTGCCCGCCGAATGGGTGCTGACGATATAACCGCAGCTTATCGTCACCGCAATCGTCAATTAATCTATCGTCAACGTTACGAATATTTTTGATCGTATTCGTAATTTCGGAATTTGTGAGCTGAATAACGTAATTTCACTTGAAAATGGCTTGCATTCCTGAAATTTGATAGTAGGATCAATTGGCGGACTAAACGATCCGCAAATACCTCGGGGAGGGGCAATTGGCACGGTGATTCTCGCCGTTTCCGCATTTTTTGTCGCCGCCAGCGATCCTGCCCGATGGTTGGTCCTGGGAGCCTGTCGGATTTAACCGATCTACGCTGAGGGAAAGTCCGGTTGGAGTTAGATTTTTCGATCTTTTGAGGCGAATAGTGGGGCTATTTAACGAAAAAGAGCGGGAAATCTGGCCCAATCCGGCTTTTCCGCAGTAGATCAGCGTTAAATCCGACAGGCTCCTAGGTGATGCCGGGGAGTGACGGGGTCACGCGAGCGGGCATGGCTGGGATGATCATGGCATGGGGAGTCGAAACGATGAGAACGAAAATTTTAACGCTGACCTGCGTCGCGCTGCTTGCATTGCTTGCGCATTCCGCGCAGGCACAGTTGCCGGCGACCGGCAGCATCTCGACACCGCCCGAGTGCAACTATTCGGAGTTCCAGAGCGGCTGCATGAACCTCTCGGCGGCTTGGGTGGCCGATTGTAAGACGGATCCGAATTCCCCAACATCCAACCCGATCTTTTTGCCCTATGTAATTGGCATCTTTGTTCGTCGGCAGGATCAGGCGGTCGCAGAGTCGGTGTTTATTGACTCGTTTCCAAAAATAGCCGATAACCCGACAGGGTTCATTAGTCGCACGACCGCGATGCTGGCCGCCGGCGAGGCAGTGGTAGACAACCATGCCGCCGGTTACGTGATCGAGCTTCGCACTCCCGCCACCGAAGTCTGCCTCGACGGATCGGGCACGATAGGGCCGCGGTCGACGACTTCATCGACGATCGACAATTTTCCGGAACTGCTGGCCTCAACGAGCGTGTCTGGCGTGGTCGACGAACTGAGCGGCGCGATTGACGTGCCGCAGTTTCCCTGCACGCTGCCGGGCCCGGTGGCTGACAACCGCTGCGAGACTGACCTTGTGCTGACCGGCAGCGGGACGGCGACGTTCTGTCTCTGGCGGCATACCGGCGGTACAGCGCCCGGGCTTGTGTCTTGCTCGAGCGAACCCAACCGCATGGTCACGTGGAACTTCACCACGCTTGCCGGGACGCACTTCGACTACCGGGCCCACGCAGGCACGCCGGCAAACACCCTGGCCGGTTTCGAGCAGGGCGTGTCGCTCGATGGCGTGTTTGTCCAGGCGACCCGCGGATCGATTTCGTTGCCCGTCGAGACCTGCACGATCGCGGCTGAGGACGAGCTCTGCAATATCGCGCTGGATTGGGAGGCCGACAACGCGCCGGAGGCGCAAATTGTTGCCTTCGCCGATGGCCAGTTACAGACTTCCGTGCAGCCGCCACAATCCCCTGCCGTGGTCGCCATCGACGAGCGCGCGTGGACCTTCGATCTTGTCTGGTCGGGCCAGACGGGTGCGCCGGTGCTCGACAGTGTCGGGCCAATCAGTGCGAACGTCACCAGCTGCAACACCCCGCCGAGCGGGCCGCTGCTCCAGTCGCCGGTGGGCACACTGCCGGCCGGAACCGATCCGGTGGC
>JAIVHD010000394.1 GCA_020201235.1 Lysobacteraceae bacterium | reverse complement strand
CGGTTACGTCCTCTATGACCGCGACATGAATCCCCTCACGATGGTTGTCCTGATCGAGCGAGGCGATCGAAAGTCGGCCCGAGGCCTGGCTGCCGTCGGCCCGTGAGAAGCGGCTCTCGACGCCGACCAGTCGGCGACCAGTCATCGCTTGGTCGGTGATTAGCTTGCGCATCAGGGCGCGATCATTTGATTCGCAAAAGTGGAACAAGGGCTTGCCGATCAATTCTTTGCGCTGGCGTTCGAGGAAGCGGATCAGCGATTCGTTGGTTTCGAGTACTGCGCCATTGCCATCGATCAGCGCCATGCCGACTGGAGCCTGTTCAAAGGTATTCCAAAAGCGGTTTCTTGATGAGCGGATGCCGCGCAATGCCCACAGGAAAAGCAGCAGCGATACGGACGCGAGTACAGAAAGAACGACCACGGTCGTCAGCAGCGCCAATCTTGACAGACTGCGACTTCCGCGCTCGATGGCTTGAGAAATTTCGCTCGCCTGTTGATTCAGTGTGGTCTGAATCATGGCAAGCTCGGCACGGATTGACCGAATTTTTGAAAGCCTGGGCTGCTCGGCGCGCCACTCAGTTGCAAGTTCGTCCAGGAGTTCTCCGAGGACCAGGACCCAGGTATCGCTCTCGCGCCAAAGCCGGATGGCCTCGTTGACGTGCGGCAAGCTTTTAAAAAATGGATACAGACGGATCACTTGTGGTGCATCGGCATCATCGGTAGAGCCGATTTGCAACTGGCGGCGCACATTTTCAAAGTCCGGAATCTGCGGCTCCAGGGCCAGGCGCCCGTGTCTGTCCATCAGCGGCGAGCGAAGGTTTTCGCGCGCTTGTAGCAGATGTGCCGAATCGCCGGTTTCGGCAAAGCGATCAAGATGGAAAATCGCCGATTGGTGAGCTTTGGACCATTGGCTTTCAGCGGCGACGAAGGCGCGGCTGGCCGACAACATGTCGAGCACGACTACAGCCATCATTAAGCTAACAAGAATCAGACCCAGCCCAAACAACAGCGCAGCCAGGCCGTGATGGGAAGAGCGATTTCCCGTTTGCGACCGTCGCTGCCTCAGGCGCATGCCGGTCTCCGGCCAGCCAGCGGCTTCACGATCCGAACGATGCCCGGATTGCCCGGGTCGAAGCTTGCCTGGAAACCATGGCGTTGTGCAAGGCGCAGCATGCGTTGGTTTTCGAGCATGACGTCCCCCTGGATGCGGTCGAGTCCTTTCTTGCGGCACCACTCGATCAGCCGCGAGAGCAGATAGTGGCCGAGACCGAAACCGTCGAGTTCGCGCCCGACGATCAGCCCGAAATCGGCGCGGCCAGGATCATCGATAATCACGACCCGGGCAACTGCACCAATCAGGGCCTGCTTTGGCGGCAAGGCTTCGACCAGCACCAGGGCGAACGCTCGTTGCAGGTCGATATCGCTCAAATCGCGCGCATACTCCGGGGTCAACTCGCTGATGGGGTGCAGAAACCGAAATCGGACCTCCTCGGCGCTCAGATGACCGAAGCTTCGACGCAAGATCTCGGCATCAGAGGGCTCGATCGGCCTGAGAATCAACCTGCGGCCAGTGCCGAGCACGATGGCTTCGCACCACGGACGGCCAAGATAAATTCGATGAAATCGTCGCTTAAGCTCTGGCTTTTGTTGGGATCCCATGGCAATATCATGCCATGCTTTTAAGCCTCCTTTTTCACCGCCGCAGTGAGGTGCCCGGGTCATGAGCAAGCCGGGCGGCACATCGTGACTTCTGATCTCCCGATACTGCTTGAAAGAGCCCGTACGCTGCTGGGCCGGCAAGAGTTCGACCTGGTGCGGGCGGTGCTGGATGATGCGGGCCCCAGATTGTCGCTTGACACACTCTCGCTGTGCGAACTCAGGCTCAGAAATGTCTGCGAGAAGTATCGGGAGCAATTCAAGCGCAGTCGGCGCGTGCGCGCGGCCGCCAGTGACCCCGAAAGCATGGAGAAGATCGCGGCCAGGCTGACCGTGCTGGAGAAAGCGCGTGATGCCTGCCGGGAGCGGATCTGTCAGTCGGGCGGCAATTTCGGCGCGATAGCCGGCGACCCAGCCACTGTGCAGAATCAGCGAATGATCATCGAGTTGGTAGACTCGCCAGCCAAGCCCGTAATGCGCCTGGCTGATGCGCCCGCGCCAGTTACGGTTGCTCAGTTCGTTGCGGGTCGTGATCCGCGGAGCACTGACCTCGTCGATGATTTCAGGCGGAATGACTTCGGGCCGGTGCCCGAGGATTGCAATGGCCCATTGGGCCATGTCGTAGCTGGTCGCGTTGATGCCAGCAGCCGACTGGACCTGATAATAGGTTTTTCGAAGAGGCGACCGGTGCCAGCCGAGCTTTGTCTTCAGGTGTGGCTCGGCCCGATTATCGAGCCCCGCGAATGCATCGAAACCCATCGTTGCGCCAGCCATGCCCAAGGGTTCAAACAGGCGCGCGTGCATCGCCTGGGCGAAGCTCTGACCGGTGGTTTGGGCCACCACGTCCTCGATCATGCTAAATACATTATTTTGATAGCTGTAGCACTTGCCCGGCGCGCACAACGGCTCAAGCTCGGAAAAGCGCGGCAGGATTTCGTTGCGCGCGATGCCGGCCTCGATCAGGTTATCGAATGCATTGCGGACATAGCCCGACCGCTGGCCCAGCACGTCCTCGATGGTCATCGGGCGCAAGGTCGGCTTGAGCTGGAAGCCGGGTACATAATCGGTAATTGGCTCGCTCAGCGAGAACGTCTGCTCTGAGGCCAGCAGTGCGGCCAGCACGCCCGAAAAGCCCTTCGAAAGCGAGGCGATGCGAAAGGCCGTGAATGAGTCGATTGGTCGGCCGTCATTCTGGGCGGCCTTTCCAAACGCCCCGAGCTTTAGCACCTGGTCGCGGTAAACGATGGCGTAGGCCCCGCCCGGAATCTTCTCTGAGGCCAGTACGCGCTTGAACTCGATATCAAAATTCTTGCCAAGCGGGTCCAGCGCGAGCTCGGCGGTCACCCGGGCGCTGGCCAGACAGATCAGCAACAACACAAGCGTACGGCAAAGGATCGAAGCCCGCCGTCGCGCGTCGTCGGCATGGCAAACCGCCGACCCGGTCATCGCAGGCGGACCGCCATCACAGCGCACATCGCGCCGCCGCTCCCAGGCCTGCGTTATCTTTGGAAAAATAGCAGCGCGGCAGGCTGCGGTTTCGAGCATCTGCGACATCGCGGCGAAAATGCGCATCTGAAGATCGGGCCGCCGGAGTCGCTCGGCCAGGCGTCTGGGCGGGTTCACAGGGCTTCCAAATCGATGGCTGAAAAGTCCGCACAGCGCCTATGGCGTGAACTCTCTTGAGTGCCGGGGCGTACGACCTGGACCGTGATCACGCCGGCGCGCGCGGCCGCGTCGAGCTCGGCCTCGACATCGGAGAAAAATGCGATGCGCTCGGCCGGCTGGCCGATCGTATCGGCAATATCGCGATACGAGGCCGAATCATTCTTGGGCCCGGTCGTGGTGTCGAAAAAGCCATCGAACCAGTCAAGGATGTTGCCGAAATCGCTGTATGAAAAATACAGCTTCTGGGCACCGATCGAGCCGGACGAATAGACATAAAGCGGAATGCCCTGGGCGTGCGCCTGCCGCAGCCAGGCATGGGCGTCGGGGTACAGGTGGGCGGTGAAATCGCCGTCGGCGTAACCTGACTTCCAGATCATGCCCTGCAAATCCTTCAGCGGCGTGGCTTTGCGGTCTTCGTCGATCCAGCCGAGCAGTGACTGTATGACTGCCTCAGAATCGGTTCCGGGCACACCGGCAAGCCGGGCGGCCGCGCTCAGGCGCTCGGCGACTTCCGGATCGTCGGCGTGGGTTCGGACGAAACCGGGCAGGGCACGCCGGGCGTACGGAAACAGAACCTGTTTCACGAACGCGATGTCGGCAATCGTGCCCTCGATATCCAGCAGCGCGGCGGTCGCCATTAGACTGTAGGCCCTGAGTATTTTCGGCGGTGGATCGTCCGGCTGGACATCGCCGGCGGTCTCCCAGCGCTCGAACCGGACCCCGGCCTCGGCGAGCCGCGTGCGGATCCGGTCGTGGTCGGAGGATTCGAACTCAGGTTTCAAAGGCTGATCGTCGGCAAAAATCGTCAATTGGCTCATTCAGGGTTCCAGCATCAAGGGTTCAAGGAGATCGGGTTTCAAGAAGTTCGCAGTTCAGCAAAAAATCGAAGGCGTCGAGGTGGCGCGCGGCGTCGGCCACGCTGGCTCCCCAGGCATAAATCCCGTGCCCCTCGATCAGGTAACCGGGACAGTATCCGGGCCGGCCCAAAAAGGGAGCGACCGAGCGCGCCAGCGGTTCCATGTCCTGGTGATTGGCGACCACCGGAATGCTCAATTGTACCGAGTGCGTTTCGACTCCTTCGAAGGCTTTCAGCAACTCGTAATTCTGCAGCACAATTTCGCGGCGGGCCGCCGACCGGCGTGAGGCTACGGTCGCAGCCGGCGAATGCACGTGCAGCACGGCCCGGGCTTTGGGCAGGCTGCGATAAATCTGAACGTGCAAGGCGGCTTCGGCCGACGGCACGGCCTCCGTCAAAGGCTTGCCGTCGCTCGTCATCGCCATCAGACCACGGCTGTCGAGACGGCGCTTGTCGACGCCCGAGCGCGTCATCAGTAACGTGTCCCGGTTGAGCCGGAGCGAGTAGTTACCGCTGGTCGCCGGCGTCCAGCCGCGCGCACCGAAATCGTGGGCAGCCTCGATTAATGCTGCGACCTCGGCATTGAAAATCGCCGCTTCGACCGCACGGGCAAGCGTCGCGGGGAATGCCGCAAGGCCGCGCGATTCGGCGCAATGGCAGCGTGGCAAGCTGGCCGGCCAACCGGGCGGTGCATCGCCATTCATGATCGACGAGAATACAGGTCTGCAAAAATACCGAGTGACCATGATTTCCCGGATACGAATCGCGTTCGCCACCGCGCTGCTGGCCATCAATTCGATTGTCCACATCCTGCCGCTGCTTGTATTTGCGCTGATCAAGCTACTGATTCCGCTGACTGCGGCGCGCAACAGCGTCGAATGGATTCTGATGAGCTTGGCCGCAAGCTGGATCGGCTTCAACAGTTTCATGTTCAGGTTCTTCACATCGACTCGTCTCCAGGTCACCGGCACCATCCCCGACGCGCGTGACGGACACTTCCTGGTGATTTGCAACCACCAGAGCTGGGTCGATATCCCGGTCTTGCAAATGCTGTTCAACAGACAACTACCGCTGCTGCGATTTTTTCTCAAAAGCCAACTGATTTGGGTTCCGCTGCTGGGCCTGGCCTGGTGGGCGCTGGATTTTCCGTTCATGAAACGCTATTCGAGAGAAACCCTGGCAAAACGCCCGCAGCTAGCCGGACGCGACATCGAAGCCACCCGCAAAGCCTGCCGCAAGTTTCGCCACATCCCCGTGGCGATCATGAACTTCGTTGAGGGCACGCGCTTTTCCATGGCAAAACACAGCGCCCAGCAATCACCGTACAACAATCTTCTCAAGCCACGCAGCGGCGGCATTGCTTTCGTGCTCGATGCAATGGGCGATTCGACCGAACGCATGGTCGACGTCACCATCGTCTACCCGCACGGCCAGCCGAGTCTGTTCGACCTGTTTGCCAACCGCGTTGCCGAAATACGCGTCGACATCCGCGAACGGCCGATACCCGAAGACTTCCGGCACGGTGACTACCAGAACGACACTCAATTTCGACAGCGCTTCCAGCAGTGGATCAACGCACTGTGGGCCGAAAAAGACCAGCGAATCGAGCAAATCGGCGCTTCAGGAAAACCCTGACAGCGCGAGATCGCGGTGGACCCGACGCCTGGCTCTACCCCAACGTCTCCTAAGCCCGCCTCATTCACCACCCCTCCGTCACGAGGTGCCTCTTGTAACGATCATTCTTATGGGTTAGTCTTGACCGGCAGGCCCTGGCAGGTCTGTGTTGGCCGGGGGTGTCGTTCGTTTATTCAAATGACATCTCCGCTTTCTTTGGGCTTGACATCGCATCAGGAAATTCCGTTACAGGATTGTTTTGGACGGATTTTCGGCGTGATGGTCGGCGCTGGATGATCGACCGTTGGAGAGGGCAACGGGCTAAAGGGGCTTGCGATGTTCACGAAATTGTTTACAGTGGCGCGTGCCGGTGTGCCGGCCGTGGTCGTTTTTGGTTTGCTGGCGCTTTCAATGGCAGCGGGCGCACAATCGCTGGCGGTCGAATCGACTGAGCTTGAAATCGGCCTTGACAAGACCTCGATTGCAGAAGGTCGATATCGGCTGGATGTCGTCGTTCCGAAAGACTATGAGCTGGGCCCGGACTCGTACTACGTCTATGTGCATGAAACCGGGTCCGGCCGCACGACTTCGTTTGCCATGCTTGATACCAGTCGCTGGTTTCGCAGGCAGACTGCGGGCAAAATAGACTACCGAGCGCAGCTGTGTTCGATTGGCGCCGAGCAGCCCGATGTTTGCGGCCCGCTCAGCGCCACTCATGAGGTCTCGATCCCGACCGGTCTGGTTACCCGGGTGCCGTCTGCTTTTTCTGAAAATGGCGGTGTCGATGGCATCAGCAGCGTCGGCCCCTCGGCGATTGATCCGGGTGCTTATGTTTCCACCCGAACGCGCCTGAATGCGTGGCACTTCAATTGGGCCAACGGTTTGCGGTTGCCGCAATCGCCCGATATCGCGCCAAAACCTTTCTTCGACCTGCAAATTGTTTGGCAAACCTACGAGTACGACCCGCAACTGGGAAGAACCATGCCCATCTGGCTGGTTGCACAATTGAAAGTTGAAGCAGATGACCCGGGTGAATACATCGGGGTGTTGTTTCACCGCGAGTTTCTGGATGGCGAGTTTGTTCTCACAGACGTCGGACGCGTCGAAATCACGGCCAACAGCCAAAACGCGCGCGAGGTGGGTGTTCGCTGGTGGACCAGCCTCGGCGGCATGTATCAGTGTGATTCCGGTAACCCTTGCGTGGAAGACTGGGTTACCGATACGCTGGAGTTTTCCAGCGTCGCTGGAGCGGCGCAGGAGCCCGATCTGGCGCACGATAGCTACGCCGGCAGTTGGAACGACTTGCCGGGCAGCCTGCCGGATCAACCGGTTTCGGTCCTTTTCTGGATGGAAAACCAGGTCGAGCGAATTGATGTGTTGTTTCAGGACGAAGCGGGCCGACCGGTCTGGGCAATCGCCTCCAGAGATGGTGCCGCCGCCGGTCAGCAGCCAACGACCATGGCGCGGGAGGATTTCTGCGCGCTGACGGTTTTTGATGGACCTCTGC
>JAIVHD010000008.1:9306-10904 GCA_020201235.1 Lysobacteraceae bacterium | reverse complement strand
GAGCCATTCTGTACGCATTCGGAAGCGGGTTCTCCGGCAACCCGAATTTCATCGAGAACCTGGGAGACCTGATTCAGCGCGGCGGCGGACGAGTCGAGCGATTGCGCACCGGCGACACTTGCACCGGCTCGGTCGTATGCACGGATGCGGGCGCGGACGGTGCCGGCAATCCTGTTATAGACTGCCGCCTTGTGCTGCCGGATGTCGCGCTGACAGGTTGCTAATGGCAATACTTCTGATTGTATTAATAAGCAGTTTTTGTAGGAGCCTGCTTGCAGGCGAAAAAAGCGGGACTGCCTAGCCATTCGCCTGCAAGCAGGCTCCTACAAAGTGCCAATCCTTGTGGTTGTATGAGTATTCACCGCCTTCCTGTTGCGGTGCCGTCAGTCCCGCGCCTGCGGCGTTTCGCTCGGTCGAGCTTTCTCACCCCGCCGTTATCCCACAGCCGCGAGAACCAATAGAACCAATTGGACAGTCATATTTCGAAGATGCCGAAACTGGACAGACAAGGGTTTTTTCCAGCGGCATTGAACGGGGCCTCCCGGCTTCCGCGTGGTAGACATCAGTACATGCACCGTGTCTGTGACTCCGGAGACCGGCCAGCCACTTACATGACGCGGCTGTCCGTGTTGCCTTTCCCTCCAGGCAACAAGGTCGGCATTCTCGACGATGATTTCGGAGAGCAGATACTCAAGCCACCAGGCGATTGGTTTCTCCCTTGACTACAGCGTAGCACTCGCAGCAAAGTTCTTCCAGCCGCGGACGGTCCAGCACGGTGATATGTCCGCGCCGGCAGTGGATTACACCCTGGTTCTGCAGCTTCCGAGCCGCTTCGGTCACGCCTTCGCGGCGCACGCCCAGCATGTTGGCAATCAATTCCTGGGTCATGGTGAGCTTGTTGGTCGGCAACCGGTCCAGGGCCATCAGCAGCCAGCGGCACAATCGTTGATCGGTTGTGTGGTGCCGGTTGCAAACAGCGGTCTGGGCCACCTGGGTGATCAAGACTTGGGTGTAGGTCAGCATCAGCCTGCGTATGGCGGCATCGTTTTCAAATTCGCGCTTGAGATTCGTAGCCGATAGCCGGTAGGCCATACCGGCACTCGCGACAATGGCGCGACTGGGGCTGCTGGCCACGCCCATGAACACTTCGATGCCGGTGACGCCCTCGCGGCCCACGGCCGAGATCTCGGTCGAGTGGCCATCGAACGTGACGTACATACTGGAGATGATGCAGTCAGCCGGGAAATAAACAAAATTTTCTTTCCGGCCAGCACCGTAGATCTCCCTGCCCAGTGGCAGCTCGATCTCGCGTAACAGCGGAAACACCCGCTCTTTTGCCTGCTGAGGCAATAGAAAGAGTAAGTCATTTCGCTCAACCCCCTCCGTGTGCGCTTGTCGAAAGCGAAGCCCCCGATGGACAGGCTGCTGAGCCAGCACCGATTGATCAAGCATCTGCGAATTCCTTGAAAAGTAAGTTATAGATCGAATAGACTAAATGCGTCCCGGGAAATCGGCAATTGGGGGATCCCCCTACCTGCACATTGCTGCGATACCGGTGACCCTCGGAATGTTGTCGTCGCCTGTTCTGAGTTTTGTTG
>JAIVHD010000008.1:0-9253 GCA_020201235.1 Lysobacteraceae bacterium | reverse complement strand
CCTTTTGGGCTGATTGGGGCTGAGATGTCTTTCATTGCACAACCCAGAAATCCAGGCCTGCTTTGCGACTCAACCCTGCTCGGGTCGCTGCTCGACATTTCCGAGTTGCTGGTGATCGTGCTGGACTTCGAGGGTAAAATCGAATTGTTCAACCGGGCCTGCGAGGAAACCACCGGGTTTTCGACCGAGCAGGTCCTGGGGCAGCCCATTTGGTCGCTGCTGATTCCCGAGGAAGAAAAGGCACTTGTCCGCGAAATTGCCGAACGACTGAACGCCGGTGAAACGGACAACCAGTTCACTAATCACTGGTTGACTAGCAGCGGTGAGCGGCGACTGATTCACTGGCGAAACACCGTGTTACGGGACGCTGGTGGAGAAGTTTTGCAATTAGTCGGCACCGGCGTCGACATCACCGAACAGGAACAGGCCACACAGGCACTTACCCGACATCAGCAGCAGTTGAAAACCTTGCTGGATTCGCTGCCGGTAATCGTGGCACAGGTCGATCTCGATTATCGAATCCGTTTCGCCAATCGCAGCTACCGCGACTGGTTCGGAGTGGATCCGGAGAAACAGGTGGACCGGCATGTGGCCGAGGTGCTTGGGAAGCGGGCCTTTGCGACGCTCCAGCCTAGTCTTGAACAGGCTCTGTCAGGTGAAACCGCGGTCTATCACGGCGAAGTGCCGTATAGCCGCGGCGGCACGCGTTTCATTCACGGCACCTACGTGCCAAGTCGTGATGCGCGAGGGAGTGTGGATGGCTTCTACGTAATTTCGGTCGACCTGACCGAGCAGAATCGATTGCGCGAGCGGCTCGAAGGTGAGATTCAGCGCAACCAGACGATTGTCCAACATGCCATCGATGGCATCGTCACCATCGATGCACAGGGCACAATAGAAGGATTCAATCCGGCTGCTCAGGAGATATTCGGGTATAGCGCTAACGACGTCATCGGTCAGAATGTTTCGATGCTGATGCCCGCCGACGAAGCCCACCACCACCGCCAATACATCCGAAGGTACCTGGAAACCGGCGAGACAAGGGTCATCGATATTGGGCGGGAAGTGACCGCCCGACATCGTGACGGACGCGCCATCGAGCTACAACTCGGGGTGACCGAAATCGTCGACCAGGAACGCTATTTTGTCGGCTTTGTGCGAGATATTTCCCGGCGCAAGCAGGCCGAGAGGGAGGCACGCGAGCACTTCGTCAAACTCGCGCACGTGACACGCGTCAGCGCCCTGAGCGAGGTGACTGCTGGCCTTGCACACGAGATCAGCCAGCCGCTGACGGCCATCTCAGCCCTGGCCGAGGCCAGCAGGTTGATGCTGGATAACCCCCATGCCGACAAGGAAGATATTCGCACCAGCCTGATGCAGATTGCCCGCCAGAGCAAGCGGACTCGCGAGATCATCGAACAGTTGCGTACATTCCTGCGCAGGGAACAGGTCGATCAGCTTGAGTACCTTCACCCCCGCCAGCTGGTAAGCAACGTGCTCACACTGCTCAAGCACGAGCTGGAGTCCGCACAGGTAACGGTCAGGGTCGAACTGGAAGAGATGGAAGAGTGTTGTGCCGTCAATCGGGTGCAGATCGACCAGGTCCTGTTCAACCTGGTCAAGAATGCGACCGATGCCATGGGTACGGTCGAGGGCACGCACAATCTGACCATACGTTGTTATCGGCTCGACGAAGAAGGCTTCTGTCATTTCAGCGTTGCCGATACCGGGCCGGGGATAGACGAGGCTGATCTGGACCAACTTTTTCATCCCTTTTTCACCACCAAATCGCATGGCCTGGGTCAGGGGCTTTCGATCTGCCGCTCCATCGTTCAGCGCCACGGCGGTTCGATCCAGGGCCGAAACGGTGACCAGGGCGGTGCTGTTTTCGAATTCACCGTCCCGATAAAGGGGCGCTGAATGTCGGCGGACCGGAGCGATACGGGAACAATCATCATCGTCGACGATGACCCGGCCGTTCGTGAATCAATGGCCACACTGATGCGGGCTGCCGGTTATCGAACCAACACTTATTCCAGCGGGAAGGAATTGTTCCAGGCCTCCATTCCAGAGGGCCCGATCTGTCTGTTGCTCGATCTCCAGTTGCCGGGGGCCGATGGTATTGAAATCCAGCAAAGCCTGATTGACAATCAGCAGGATTTGCCAGTGCTATTCCTTACCGGTCACGCCGATGTACCGTCGGCCGTTACCGCCCTGAGAAGAGGCGCGATCGACTATATCGAAAAGATGGAGTTTGATCCTGCTGACTTGCTTCGAAGGGTGGCTGGCGCGCTGAAGGCACATGGCCGGCGTCTCGCCGAGCGATCGGCGCGCGATCGGCTCTATTCAAGAATTGCCGGCTTGAGCCCCAGGGAACTGGAGGTCGCCAGCCTGGCCGCCGATGGCCAGACCAACAAGGCCATTGGCCTGACCCTGGGCATCAGTGAACGAACCGTCGAAGTCCATCGGGGCCGGGCAATGAAAAAGCTCGACTTGAGAACGGTCGCTGACCTTGCGCGCCTGCACGCACAATTAGTCAGGCACGGAAATCTGCAATCCGATTGACCCCCGTCATCGCAGGGCGACACTTTTTGTGCTGCAATACAGTTCCAATATGAGCTCTGGCATACTGAACAACATCGCAAAGAGCTCAATGTGAACTACATGCAAAAAATTTTCAGGAGACCAGAGATATCAAGATTCGTCATTATAACGTTGTTCGTGCTTGGGTTAATGATGTCTGCCCATGGCCAATTGATCCGACCCCTGTACATTGTGGATGAGCCATCAAGCCCAGGACAGGGCAGCGTACTCTCTCGCATCGACCCAGTCTCCGGGGCGGTGCTGGAGACGATTGGTGATATCGGCGAGGACCTGCTGGCCATTGCCGTAGACCAGGACTCGGGTGAAGTAATCGGCTTGACGTCTTCCGGTTCCGCGAATCCGGATTCGCTGGTGCGCGTCGATCCGGCTAGCGGCATAGTCACGCAGGTGATTCCGCTGGTCATGCCCGACGGCGAAACGGTTCCGGCGTATATCGATATGTTTTTCGTGGCAGGTCGTTCTGCTGAGCAAAGCCAGCGACTCTTTGCTTCGGCAACCGTGTTAGGCCCGAGCGGTTCATTGACCGGAATACAAAGCATCAATCCGGAAAGCGGTGAGGTCATTACAGGCTATCGCACAGGCGTTGCCCGACTTCTGCCAGGCACGCATTCCGCGCTCGCTGACAAGGCGAGCGTCGAAATCAGCGGCGGCACCATGTTCGGTTGCGAAGAGACGACCGGAGACTCCCGGTGGGTCTCGTTCCTGATCTTCCCCGCACAGGGCCTTCCGATTGATCCGCCACCGCCTGGTGTCGAGTTCGAACTCCCTGACGCCACCTGCGTGACCGCCGGAACCCGCGCTACCGGTCTTGTGTTCCTCGGCGTGGGCGCTGCTTTAGGCGGCGGTACCGAGCGCGAGCTCATGCGGATCGAAATTGACGACACGTCGGCCACGGCCACCACGCTGGGCACGCTTCCGGACAACACCGTCGGCATCGCATTCGGCCCGATTCCAGCCAGCAACGTACCGGCGCTGGGTCTGCTGGCGTTGCTGGTGCTGATCGCGCTGGTTGTGATCGTGGCGGCCGGAACTGCGCGCCCGCGAACCGGCACGTGAACCCGCATCAGGCCGTGCCCCGCACCGTGCGTCTTTGCATGATGGCGACGCAACGGTGGTGAAGAAGGTGGCTGGAATGAAAAAAGATCGATCCATCGGTCAGGAACTCGACCGGCCAGTGCATCGGCGGGTTAATATTGCGTCCGGCGCTATTGGGTATTTATCACGGCGGCTCAATCTGAAACGTACGGTCTGACGCTTTGAACCCTGCTGCCAACTGCCATCCCGGCCGCCAAGCGACCGGATCAAATCACAATAATTAAACGGAGAGTCAACATGGGAAAGACCATGCTCACGGGCCTGGCCATCTCGGCCCTTTCGCTGGGTTTCAACCCCGCAATAGCTCAAACCAGCAGCGATCTGAGCTACAGCTACATCGAGGGTGGCCTGTCGGTCGCCGATATCGACGTCGGGTTTGTTTCCGAAACAGAAGCCGGTTTTAATCTTCGAGCCTCAGTCGATCTTGCACAAGGGGTTTATGCTCACGGTAGCTGGGACCGCTGGGAAGTGGATTTCGGTGCCTTCGACGCCGATACCGACCTTTACAAAATCGGGCTTGGATACCGATTCAATCTGCAGCCCAACACCGACCTGTTCGTTGAAGGTTCTTATGCAGCGATCGAAGTCGGTTCGGTCGACGACGATGGCTTCCGCGGCGATATCGGTTTGCGCCACGGCTTTAGCGAACGCATCGAAGGCCGCCTGTTCGGGGGCTACCAGGGCGACGGTGACGACGGCGATGCTGTCGTCGGTGCCGATCTGCTGCTGAAGTTCCAGCGTAATATTGGCATCAGCGTTGGCGTCGAATCGTTCGAATTCGACTTCAACATTTTCCGCGCCAACCTGCGTTTGAGTTTCTGAAGCGACTCGCTGAGCGAAACGCCCCAGCCACGCACCTGGCGGCACTTCCAGACGGTGGGGTTGTAGATAAGGCGGGCTTTAGCGCGCGCCGGGGCGGGCAATCTCCGTCCCGGCACCATCGCCCCGGCTTATCCATGTGTTCCTGTACCGGCCGGTTTAGTCCGGCAGGCACCAATCGACCGGGTCCAAGCCCTGGCTTTCGAGCCACTGATTTGCTTTCGAGAAATGCCGACAGCCAAAGAACCCGCGATTGGCCGACAGCGGCGACGGATGCGGCGCGCTCAGGACCAGGTGGCGGGTCTGGTCGATGTTTTCACCCTTGCGCTGGGCCTGTCGGCCCCAAAGCATGAACACTTTGGGCGGGCCTTCTCGGTCGACGACCTCGATCACGCGATCGGTGAACTGCTCCCAGCCCTTGCCCTGGTGCGCGCCGGCCTGGCCGCGCTCGACCGTCAGCACCGGGTTCAACAACAGCACGCCCTGGTCTGCCCAATGCTGAAGATTGCCGTGTGACGGAACTTGAACACCAAGATCGGCATGCAGCTCCTTGAAAATATTGACCAGCGACGGCGGCACCGCGATACCCGGGCGCACCGAGAAACACAGGCCGTGAGCCTGGCCGGGACCATGGTACGGGTCCTGGCCGAGGATCACGACGCGCACGTTTTGCGGCAGTGTCGAATCGAGCGCATTGAAAATCCGGGGGCCGGGCGGATAGATTTCAGCACCGGCGCGCTTGCGCTCAAGCAGAAATGCGCGCAAACCCCGCATATAGGCCTTATCGAACTCCGGGGCCAGCGACAAAAGCCATTCCGGACGCAGTTTGGGCTTGGACATTAAAGGTACCGCCTTCATGTAAAGTACGAGTTGGCGATTTTGACGGTGCGAACCGAACGAATCGCCAATCCTGCATGAATTGGAATGCCGGCGACCTGTCGTCAACCTCATTCATTTGCCGGCAAAAGAAACGATTAGCACATTTTAAACTTCAACCAGGATCTTGCATGACAATCAAAACCGATGCGGTTATCATCGGCGCGGGCCCGGTGGGCCTGTTCCAGGTATTCGAACTGGGCCTTCTGGGTCTGAAAGCCGAACTGGTCGACTCGCTGCCGCAGGTCGGCGGCCAATGCAGTGAACTCTACCCCGAAAAGCCGATCTACGACATTCCTGCGTGGCCGATCATCGGCGCCCAGGAGTTGGTCGACAAGCTGGTCGAGCAGATCCGGCCGTTCGAACCCGGCGTGCACCTGGGCCAGGAAGTGGTCGAATTCGAAGCGCTCGACAACGGCCGCTTTCGCGTTCGTACCGCCCGGGACACCGAGTTCGACGCCGGCTCGGTCATTATCGCCGCCGGCCTCGGTGCCTTTCAGCCAAGGCGGCTGCGCGCCAAGGGGCTGGATGACATCAGCCCTGAAAACGTCCATTACAAGATCACCGACCGCGAGCGCTTTGCCGGCAAAAAACTGGCCATCCTCGGCGGCGGCGATTCGGCCCTGGATTGGGCACTGGATCTTGCTGAAATGACCGACCCGATCACGCTGGTGCACCGACGCGCCGAATACCGCGCCCAGCCGGCCTCGGTCGAGAAGATGAAGCGGCTGGTCAAGCTTGGGAAAATCGTCGAGCAGCAGGGCATGGTCAGCGCCGCGATTGGCGTGCCGGGGCGCATTGATGCGCTTGAACTTACCACATTGGAGCGCGATAAGGCGCGCGTCGAGGCCGACGAGTTCCTGGTGTTCTGGGGTCTGGCCCCCAACCTTGGGCCGATTGCAGACTGGTCGCTGGAAATCGAAAAAAAGCAGATTCCGGTCGATACCGAGAAGTTCCAGACCTCCATCCCCGGCGTGTTCGCCATCGGCGACATCAACACCTACCCCGGCAAGAAGAAATTGATCCTGTCAGGCTTCCACGAAGCCGCGCTGGCGGCATTCGCCGTGCAAAAACACCTCAACCCGGAGGCCCGGCAGTTTCTGCAATACACCACCACCAGTCCGATTATGCACAAGCGCCTCGGCCTGGATGCGGAGTCCGGAAAATAATGCTCTGGCGACGCGGGCTCGAGCGGCGCATCAGCGAACTGATGCCGTCGCAGGCGCTTTTCGAGTCACGCCTTGCCGATTTTACCTGCCTTGCACGCTTGCCGGAACAGGACCGGCCGCGACTTCGCCGACTGGCGGCCGAAATTCTCGCGACCAAACAGTTTCTCGGTGCCGGCGGACTGCAGCCGGATTACCGAGATTGCCTGACCGTCGCCCTGCATGCCGCGCTGCCGGTTCTCGACATTGGCCTCGACAACTACCGGAACTTTCAGACCTTCATACTATACGCCCAGCCATTCGAAGCCGATATCGAAGAAACCGACGAGGCCGGTGTCGTCCATCGGGGGCGCGACCTGCGCGCCGGCGAGGCCTGGCATCGCGGTCCGGTTGTTTTGTCGCTCAGCGATGTCGCCGATTCCGGGCACGGCGAGGGCTTTCACGTGGTCATCCATGAACTGGCGCACCAGATCGATCAGTTAAACGGTGAGGCGAATGGATTTCCGTTGCTTACCGCAGACATCAGTCATGAGGATTGGGTGCGATCGTTCAGCGCCGCCTATCAACAATTGCTCGACGAAATCGAGTCGGGCCAGCCGCCCTGCATTGACGACTACGGAGCTGAAAGCCCGGCCGAATTCTTCGCCGTTGCCTGCGAATTTTTCTTCGATTGCCCGGACTACCTCGACGACACGTTGCCCGAAATCTACAGCTTGCTGTCGCGTCTGTTCAAGCAGGATCCGGCCGCGCACTACCAGTAGACTCGCCAAAACCACCTGTCCGCAGATTACACAGATTTTCACAGCGTATTGATTTCATCTGGAAAGGCTTGTTCAGCCGCAACATCGTTCACTCGATGTGGGGCCCTGAAAACTTGAGCAAGCGCCGCAGAAAGGCTGCTATATCGGGCAGCGAGCTCGGAAAACGCTCGCCCCGCGGTAAGACTCCGGGTTGAGCTGCGTTGATCAATGTCGATCAACATTCACCGGCTTCGATCCTCCGCAGCCGACACACGTCTGTACAACCCGGGCAGGTCAGGCCTGCCCGGGATTCAAGTACTAAAGTACACGTTCGGCCAGCCACTACTGGCCTGGATCATTCATGACCGGTTTACGCGAGAACGCCCCGGGTCCGGTGGCGATGGCCACACTGCTTTTACGGTTTGCAAAACACCGAAGAGGCGTGATCTGAGACTGTCGCGGAAAATCGGCTCATCGATCTTCCGGACTCAGAAGAGACCCTCGTACCGCGCAGTTGCCGAAACCTTGGTAAACGTGTAGTTCGCGTTGTTCAGCACGGTCGCGCTTACGGTCAGGTATCCGATAATGTTAATCGGCACAACACAAACCGTACTCGACGAACTGCAAGAGCTGTCGGACCAGATGATCGTGAAGTCCGCAGGTGGATTGTCAACACGGAATACGGCTGTCGTTGTCAGCGTCGTCCCCGCGCTAACGCACAACGGCGAGGTAAACAGGTCAAAAGCAGGCGTATCGACAAAACAACTCATGCCGGTCGCACCGGACCGCTGCGCCGGGTTGGGTTTTTCATTCAGCTCGGGAAGCATTCGCTTGAACATTTCATCATCGCTCAAGTCAGATGCATCCTGTGCCGTTGCGGCGTGTACTGCCAGTGCCAGCGTCAGTGAGCCCAGCATGACTAACGACTTCCTTTTCATGTTTGTGACTGGATATTTCATAAATTCCTCCATACGTTTTCAAATGCAATCAATTGTGCATTCAATCAAGAAGGCAAATGTGTATCGAACTGCGACAAGTCGGGATGCAACTCCGGAAACAGATCCGGCATGTCATTCCACTTGTTTAATTTCGATCATTCGCCTCCAACCGTTTAGCTGGAGATTTTCAGTCCGCCCTATTCAATGGTCACCGGCACCTGCCAAACGTGCCGCATCCGGAATCGCTCGGCCTTTTTCGCTCGACTACATGGCACCAGGAATCAAGCCCAAGCCTTGACGATGGCCGCAGCCTCGACAAGGCGACAAAACAGGACGCTAAAAAACGCCACTGTTCAGCGTTGAACACGCCGGACTTACAGGATACACGCCAACTTTTTTCGATGTATCCACCAACAGCCAGAGTCATTCATATCATGATGCTTTGTCTAGTGTCAAACGAAATAAATCAGCATCGCAAAACAGATCACATTGCTGCGATCGACCCGTGTTCCGGGTCGATATGATTTTTTGCGATTGTAAACCCCAACGTTGCATCAATTTTCGGAGCTGTAAGCCTGGAGAGTCGTATTTCCGCGGGCTGCACGAAGTGTTGCCACCCGGAGCGTGGCTTTACTCTACGTGAGGACTGGCAACGCGAGTACAGACCGCGCAGAGGCGGCTATAACGGGCAGCGTAGCGGTTCCGGCCTAAAAATTGATGCAGCGTTGGGGTAAAGAACCTGACAGCGTCTCGCTACTGGGGGATTGTGAAGACGCCGGGCTATAGGCCAAAACGTTTTCGAATCTGGCTGAAGAACTCGCCCTTGCCGGCTTCGGTCGGGATCGAGTCCGGGTCGCTGACACACTCCAGGTACGAACACATCCAGCAGGCATTGAGAAAGTTTTCGACATGAGCGGCGTCGATACCGAGCTCGGCGACGATCTGCACCGCATTCAGATCTTTTTCCAGCAATTGCGATGCGATTTTGAGGTCGGCTGCGTCGTGGACCAACGAT
>JAIVHD010000393.1 GCA_020201235.1 Lysobacteraceae bacterium | reverse complement strand
GCCTATTGCCGAGCCTTCGGCCGGCCGTACATCAAGGCCTTGCCAATGGCTTCACCCGCCGTGGTCGATTATTCGCCGTGGTCGGATGCGGCCGCGCTGCTGCTGGATGGCCACGCGCCGGGTACCATGGGCGGTTCCGGCGAACGTTTCGACTGGGCGGCGATCCAGGCACCGCAGCAGTCCTGGATGCTCGCCGGCGGTCTTCATGCCGAAAACGTCGGTCGCGCCATCCGAACGCTGAACCCACCGGCGGTAGATGTTTCGTCCGGGGTGGAATCGGCACCGGGGATCAAGGACTACAATTTAATGAGACGATTCATGGAAGGTATTCGACATGACAGATAGCGCCGAACAGATAATGCATGAGCCGCGCCGGCCGCAGGAACTGCCCGACGATCGCGGCCATTTCGGGGTGTTTGGTGGCCGCTTCGTGTCCGAAACATTGATGACTGCGCTCGAAGAGCTGGAGCAGGCGTGGCGGAAGTCTCGCGAGGACCGGGATTTTCAGGCCGAACTGGACCGTGATCTGGCTCATTTCGTCGGACGACCGTCGCCGCTCTACCTGGCCGAACGCCTGACCGCGCACGCCGGCGGTGCGCAGATTGTGTTCAAGCGCGAAGACCTCAATCACACCGGCGCGCACAAAATCAACAACACGGTCGGTCAGGCCCTGCTGGCGCGGGCCATGGGCAAAAAACGCGTAATCGCCGAAACCGGCGCCGGTCAGCACGGGGTCGCCTCGGCGACTGTGGCTGCACGTCTGGGTATGAATTGTGTCGTCTACATGGGTGCCGATGACATCAAGCGGCAGGCGATCAATGTTTTCCGGATGAAGCTGCTGGGCGCTGAAGTCGTCAGCGTCGAATCCGGGTCACGAACCCTCAAGGATGCGCTCAACGAGGCGATGCGCGACTGGGTCACCAACGTCGATGATACCTTTTATATTCTCGGAACCGTGGCCGGGCCGCATCCATATCCGGCACTGGTCAGGGATTTCAACGCCGTGGTCGGACGCGAGGCGCGCGTCCAGTGCCGAGATGAATACGGCAAACTGCCCGACGCGTTGGTCGCCTGCGTCGGCGGTGGGTCGAACGCGATCGGCCTGTTTTATCCATTTATCGAGGACCGGGAGGTTGCGATGTACGGCGTCGAAGCGGCCGGCCGCGGCCTCTATGGGATCGAGCATGCGGCCAGTCTGTGCGCTGGCCGGGTCGGTGTGTTGCACGGTTCACGAACCTATTTGCTGGACGACGATGCCGGCCAGATCCGGGAGACGCATTCGATTTCGGCCGGGCTTGACTACCCCGGTGTCGGGCCGGAGCACGCCTGGCTGAAAGACTGCGGCCGGGCCGAGTATGTCGGGGTGACCGACGAACAAGCGCTGGAAGCCTTTCATCTGTGCACTCGCCTGGAGGGCATTATGCCGGCGCTGGAAAGCGCGCACGCGGTTGCCTGGGGCCTGAAGCTGGCGGCCGGCATGCGCCGTCAATGTCGGTGGATCTCCTGCATCAACTGGTGGAATCGGGTGCCGATCTGCTGGAACTTGGCATCCCGTTTTCCGATGTGATGGCTGACGGCCCGGTGATCCAAAAGGCTTGTCAGCGCGCGCTCGAGCGCGGCACCAGCCTGGATGACGTATTTGAAATGGTATCCCGGTTCCGACAACGCGATGCAGAAACGCCGATCATCCTGATGGGCTATATGAATCCGCTCGAACGCCGCGGTATCGAGGCGTTTTCCAGCCAGGCGGCCGTGGCCGGTGTCGATGGCCTGCTGATCGTCGATTGCCCGGCCGACGAGGCCGTCGAGACCACGCGCGCCTTCGACGCCGACGGTTTGTATCAGATTTTCCTGATTGCTCCGACCACCAGTGACTCCAGGCTCGAGCGCATGGTGCCGTTGGCCGGAGGGTTCATTTATTACGTCACACTCAAGGGCGTGACCGGATCGGCCGCGCTCGATGCCTCGACCCTGGGTCCGGCCGTGCGTCGGATTCATGCCCGGTCGGAGCTTCCGGTGGCCGTGGGTTTTGGAATCAGCACGCCGGAGCAGGCGGCCCAGGCGGCGTCGGCCGCCGATGCCGTGGTCATCGGCTCGGCTCTGGTCGACCGGCTTCACGGTTGTCGGGACCTGAGCGAGGCACTGGATACAGTGCGTGAATACATAGGCGGAATTCGCCAGGCGCTGGACCGGCTTGCTGGCGAATCGACGGCTGCGGCTTCATGAGTTGGTTCCAGAAATTGATGCCGTCGCGCATTCGCACCGAGGGTGGCGCGACGCGCCGGGTGCCCGACGGGGTCTGGACGAAGTGCCGTAAATGCGAGGCCGTGCTGTATCGGCCCGAGCTCGAGCGCGCGCTAATGGTTTGCCCGAAGTGCGATCATCACTTGACGCTGTCCGGTCGCGCCAGGCTCGACAGTTTTCTCGATTCCGACGGCCGGATCGAGCTGGCCACCAATCTCCGGCCGCTCGATCCGCTCCGGTTTCGCGACACCAAGCGCTACCGCGACCGGCTGATCGCGGCCCAGAAAAGCACCGGCGAGATCGATGCGATGGTGGTCATGCGCGGTCGCGTTCTGGATTTGCCGTTGGTGGCGTGCGCATTCGACTTCAATTTTATGGGTGGTTCCATGGGCTCGGTCGTCGGCGAGCGCTTTATGGCCGGCGTGAATGCCGCGCTGGAGCATCGCCAGCCGCTGGTCTGCTTTTGCACATCCGGCGGCGCGCGCATGCAAGAAGGCCTGTTTTCGCTGATGCAGATGGCGAAGACCTCCGCCGGGCTGGCGCGCATGGTCGAGGCCGGCCTGCCGTATATTTCGATATTGACGCATCCGACCACCGGCGGTGTCTCGGCCAGCCTTGGCATGTTGGGCGACATCAATCTGGCCGAGCCGAATGCCCTGATCGGGTTTGCCGGGCCGCGGGTCATCGAGCAGACCGTTCGCGAACAACTACCCGAGGGCTTCCAGCGCTCGGAGTTCCTGCTGCAAAAAGGCGCAATCGACCAGATCGTCGATCGCCGCGACCTGCGCCAGAAAGTGCATCAGATCCTCTCGCTGCTGCTGGGTGGTTTCGGCGATGGCCGACCGCGCGAGGGCGATATCGAACCGGCCGCGCCGGACAGCGGCGATGCCTCGGCTGAATCGGGCCCGCCCGAGTGAGCGCCCCGATCGTCCGGGTCTTTGCGGCAGCCTTCGCGGTTGCCCGCGCTTGAACGGCAGCTTCCCGGGCCATCCGGCATGAGCTGCAAGTCCGGGCTGCCGGACTCTCTAAACGGCATGCTCGACAGGCTTGGCCAGCGAGCTCCGGCCAGCCATATTGATCTCGGCTTGGGACGCGTCCAGCGCGTTTTGGAGCGGCTTGGGATTGACCTCGGAGCCTCCCGCGTGATGACCGTTGGAGGGACCAACGGCAAGGGGTCGACCGTTGCATTTGTCGAGTCGATCGCGTGTGCGGCCGGCCGGAGTTGCATGTGCTTCTGCTCGCCCCATGTCGTGAACTTCAACGAACGCTTCAGGCTGGACGGTCAGGGTTTGCCGGATCACCGCATCGCCGAAGCGCTGCGCCGCGTCGAACGCGCTCGCGGCCAGATCGAGCTGACCTGGTTCGAGCAGGTCGCGCTGGCAGCATTTTGCCTTGCTGCCGAATTGCGGCCGGACTGGCTGGTGCTGGAGGTCGGGCTGGGCGGACGGCTGGATGCGGTCAACGTGATTGACGCCGATGTCGCCGTGATTACCTCCATCGGACTGGATCATCAGAACTTTCTGGGTCGCACGCGCGCGGCCATTGCATTTGAAAAATGCGGCATCGCGCGCGCCGGCCGACCGCTGGTGGTCGGAGAGAAGCGTCCTCCGAACGGCATGCTGGATCGCATTCGGGAGCTCGGGGCAATCCCGATCGTGGCCGGTCGGCAGTTTAAATGGCGCTGGTCGTCGTCTGGTCTCGCCATGGATGCCGGCGGTCACCGGCTGCGCCGATTAACGCCCGCATTGCACGGGCGGCAGCAGGGCGGCAACGCCGCAGCGGCGGGTG
>JAIVHD010000007.1 GCA_020201235.1 Lysobacteraceae bacterium | reverse complement strand
ACTCTACACACTGTCGAAGATCTGCGAAGACGAGGGACACGAGATCGTCACTGCGGCCAGCGGCGAAGAGGGCGTCGATGCTGCAATTTCGAAACATCCCGACTTGATTCTGATGGATGTCGTAATGCCTGGCCTGAACGGTTTTCAAGCCACGCGAAAAATCTCGAAGAACGCTGAAACCGCTGATATTCCAATTATTTTTGTGACGACCAAAGATCAGGAAACCGATCGAATCTGGGGCATGCGACAAGGCGCGTCAGATTACCTGACCAAACCGGTCGACAAGAAAAAACTGGTCGCGACCATCAACAAAACCCTGGGAAGCTGAAAAATGGGCATTCATAAAGGACAAGCAGTTCCACACGCGCAGCTGACGATCATGAGCGAGGACGGGCCCAGCCCGATTGACGCGGCAGAGTTGCTTGCCGACGGCAAATCAGTCGTATTCGCAGTGCCAGGGGCATTCACGCCGACGTGTTCGGCCAAGCACCTGCCCGGTTTCATCGACAAGGCCGATCAAATTCTGCAAAAAGGCGTTGACAGAATCGTTTGCATGGCGGTCAATGACGTTTTTGTCATGAATGCCTGGGGCAAGAGCGCCGGCGTTGACGGCCAGATCATCATGGCCGCCGATGGCAATGCTGACTTCACCCAGGCGCTGGGCCTGGAAATGGATGGGCGGGGCTTTGGCATGGGCCTGCGCTCGCAACGCTTTGCGCTGATCGTGCAAGACGGCACGGTCGAAGACGTTCTGGTCGAAGCGCCGGGCGAATTCAGGGTCTCAAGCGCCGATCACATTCTTTCGGTGCTCTAAACCCGGCTTATTCACCACTCCACCGACTGCGGTGCCGCTACGAGCCTGTCGGATTTGACCGATCTACGCTGAGGGAAAGCCGGTTGGAGTCAGATTTTTCGATCTTTTGAGGCCAATTGTGGGCCTATTTAACGAAAAAGAGCGGAGAATCTGGCCCAATCCGGCTTTTCAGCAGTAGATCAGCGTTAAATCCGCCAGGCTCCTAGGCCCCGCGTCCAGGGCGTTTCGTTCGGTCGCGAAACGCCGATACCGGGGCCGCTGGCGGCACCTCGCAACGCAGCGGAGGTGAATAAGGCGGGATAAAAGCAATCAATCGGCACGCCCGGACGGGTACTGTACCGGATTGACGCCGCTGGGCTCGATCACGCCCAGCTTGAAGCCCGCGAAAAGCAGGATGACCAGCAGTAACGACAATCCAACCCGCCAGCTCAGACGCCGAACCATACGGTCGCCTTCACCCTTGTCGTTGACAAGAAAATAGAAACTTGATGCCAGACTGTAAAGTATGGCAATCATGAATGCGATAATGATGAGTTTGGTTAGCATCGTCAGGCCTTTTCCAAAAAATATTTCGTCATCGTAACGGATCACGATCAACAAAATGCCCACACGTTTACCCTGCCTTATTCACGATGGCGCCGTCGCTGGCGGCCTTCAGGCCTTGTGGCTTGGACGTTGCGCAGGCAAGCCCAGGCCTGCGGTACACGCAGCCATCAACAGGATGACCTATGAGCGGGCGAAACGACAATACGGGCTTTGTCACAATCCCACCAGGAACAGTGGTGAATAAAGCGGGTTTACTGGTCCCGCATCTGGCTGCCATCGTCGTGATTGCAGGCTGCATCGGTTTAATGCACTGGCAATTCGAGCGGGCCGAATACAAGCAGCAATGGATCGACCGTTGGACGCAGCGCGATCCGGTGCGCCTGGAAAGCCTGCGCCCACCCTACGATCTACCGCAGCCGGTCATGGCGACCGGGCACTTCGATGCCAGCCGCCAGATCCTGCTCGATAACCAGATTCGCGACAGGCGAATGGGCGTTTTTGTCCTGACGCCGTGGCGGGCGACCGACGGCCGCCTTTTCCTGGTGAATCGCGGCTGGGCATCCTGGCCCACGCGCTCCGAACCGTTGCCAAAGCCGGCGGTTCCAACGGCCAGTGGACCAGTCTACGGGGTGCTGAATTCACCACCCGACGTCGGTGCTCGACTCGGCCGGGCCGCCGCCATTGATGATCGTGCAGGGTGGCCAAAGCTGGTCACCTATTTTGATATCGATCGCATTCGGGCCGTGCTGGGGCAGGAACTGCAGCCGTTGGTCATCCAGCTTGACCCGGATCATCCGGCGCATCTGACCGGCGACCGCTGGAAGATCGTTACGTTTGGTCCTGAGCGACACCAGGGTTACGCATGGACCTGGGCCTCGATTGCCATCGTCGTCGCGCTGATCTGGCTGACGTTGACCGTGCGCCTTCTTCGTTCAAGGAAATCATGAAAAACAGACTCATATTGATCGGACTGTTCGCGGCATTTTTTGCGCCGCTTCTGATTGCACTGCTGTTGCACTCCGAATGGATTGACTGGCAGGCACCGCCGGATCGAAGCCACGGCATTCTGATCGACCCGGTGGTTCCGATCGGCGCGTTTGAACTGGCCGATGCACAGGGCCAAATCCGAGGTCCCAGCGACTTGACCGGGCGCTGGTGGCTGATACTTGTTCAGCCCGATCACTGCAAGCGCGACTGTCTGGCGCGGTTGGAGCTGATGCGCCGGATTCGACTGGCGCAGGACCGGCACCGACTCGAGGTCGGCCTGATGCTGATTACTGAAGGGGTCTTGTCTGAGCTCGAAATCGACAGCGTCGAGTTGCTTGATCCAACGTTCATGATTTTTCAGAGCGACGCCGGAGGTGCCCTGATCAGGCGCTTTCCAGCGGTCGAAAACGGGGCTTTCTACATCGTTGACCCGGATACAAATATAATGGAGCGTTTCCAGCCGGACGCAGATCCTACCGGAATTCGCAAGGATCTCGATCGTCTTTTGAAGTGGACCATCCGAGAATAACATGAAGCTTTTCAGAATCCTGGCGTGGAGCGCCACAGCGTTCACGCTGCTTGTCATCGTCGCCGGCGCATGGGTCAGACTCACCGACGCCGGTCTCGGTTGCCCGGACTGGCCCGGCTGCTACGGCATGCCAACCTGGCCCGAAGCACCCGAGCATGTCGACCAGGCGAACGCCGAGTGGGGCCACCTGCGACCAGTCGATTCCGGCAAGGCCTTTCGCGAAATGCTTCATCGCTATCTGGCCGGCCTGCTGGGGTTTCTGGTCCTGGCGCTGGCTGTGGTGGCCTGGCGCAATCATCAGCGCAATCACCAATCAGGCTGCGGGGATGTCGAGCCATCCGTGTCGATACCGCGTGTATTGCCTGGCCTGATTCTGCTGCTGGTTATTTTTCAGGCAGCCCTGGGTATGTGGACGGTCACTCTGCTGCTTAAGCCGGCCATCGTAACGGCCCATCTGATCGGCGGCATGACCACATTTGCGCTGCTTTTCTGGCTATCGCTGTCGGTTACACCGCGCCGCAGCATACCGTCGCTGCCGGCACGCGCGCAGCACTGGCCGGTCGTCGTGGCATTGATCGTGGTCGCGATCCAGATCATCCTTGGTGGCTGGGTCAGCACCAACTATGCGGCATTGGCCTGCAGCGACTTCCCGCGCTGCGGTGGCCAATGGTGGCCGCAGACCGACTTCACCGAAGGTTTCAGGCTATGGCGGGGCGTGGGCGTTGATTATGAAGGTGGCCTGCTCGATCAGCCGGCGCGCATCGCAGTCCATCTGGCCCACAGGGTTTGGGCACTGGTGGTGGTCGCAACGTTTGCCTGGCTGACGATCCGGCTGTGGCGGGCCGAGGACCTGACGAAAACGGTGCCGATTGTCATTCTCCTGCTGGCGACCCAGGTCGCGCTGGGAATCTACAACGTCGTTGGCAGTCTGCCGCTGATCAATGCGGTCGCGCACAACGGCGTCGCCGCGCTGCTTTTGGGCCTGATGATCTCCCTGCTCGATAAAACCCGCCTGCGCCCGGCGGAACAACATTGACTTCTATGGCACCCGGCCTGACTCGCCCGCCCGTCATCACGATGTGCCACCCGGTCCCGTGGCTGGGGCCTTTAACGACCGGACGCGCCGGTGACGTACTCGCCCGCCGAGTCGCTGACTGTGGGCAGAGGATGGGCGAAACACCCCAAACACGGGGCATGCTGCTGCCACCACAGGAGGGCGAGTGAATAGCACAGGGTTATTACAGCATATGTCGGCGTTGCTCGGCCTGTGCAAGTTGCGAGTCGTCGCGCTGATTGTGTTCACCGCTATGGTCGGCATGGCCCTGGCAACACCGGGCCTGGTGCCGCTGGGCCGGTTTTTCTGGGCCAGTCTCGGCATCGGCATGGCAGCAGATGTTCATGCTGACTGTAATGGTCAACATCCTGACTGCGGTGCTAACCTTCCTCAGCCTGATCGGCTACGCGGTGGTGTACACCGTTTGGCTCAAGCGCGCCACTTCTCAGAACATCGTGATTGGCGGCGCGGCTGGAGCAGCACCGCCGGTGCTGGGCTGGACCGCGATCACCGGAGAGATCCACGCCTACGCACTGATTCTCTTTTTAATCATCTTTGTGTGGACACCGCCGCACTTCTGGGCGCTGGCCATTTATCGCCGCGAGGACTATGCCGGCGTCGGCCTGCCGATGCTGCCGGTCACCCACGGCGTGCCGTTCACGCGCTGGCAAATTCTTTTCTATACCATTATTCTTATTCTGGTTACGCTACTACCCTACCTCACTGGCATGAGCGGCATGATCTACCTGGCCGGTGTCAGCGTGCTGAATGTCGGCTTTCTGGGTTATGCCGTCGCTTTGCTCAAGACCAAAAACGAGCGCCTGGCAATGGACATGTTTCATTACTCGGTGCTCTACCTGATGGCGCTTTTCGCCATCCTGCTGGTCGATCACTATCTGAATTGAAATTCAAGGATGACTACATGACTGTATCCGGCTCCAACCGTTCGTTACGCTCGCTCGAAGATCGCGCTGAATTTACCGGTCGGCACATTGGACCCCGCGACCCGGACATCGCGGCGATGTTGGACTCGGTCGGCGCGACCTCTCTTGACGAACTGATCGATCAGGCCACGCCGGCCAGCATCCGTTCCGGGCAAACGCTCGACCTGGCAGCGGCGCGCAATGAGGCTCAGGTCCTGGACCGTATTCGCGCAATGGCCGCGGCCAACACGGTTAACCACAGCCTGATTGGACTGGGCTATCACCCGACCCATGTACCACCGGTGATTTTACGCAACGTTCTCGAAAATCCAGGCTGGTACACCGCCTACACGCCGTACCAGGCCGAAATCTCCCAGGGCCGTCTCGAAGGGCTGCTGAATTTCCAGCAGATGGTCATGGACCTGACCGCGATGGAGCTGGCCAATGCCTCGCTGCTCGATGAATCAACCGCAGCGGCCGAAGCCATGACCATGATCCGTCGAATCGCACGCAAGAACAAATCCAGCCGGTTCCTGGTCGACGCCGACGCACTGCCGCAGACCCTGGATGTCGTGCGCACGCGCGCCGCGCATCTCGGCATCAAGATCGATGTTGTCGATGACCTGGAGCAGGCAGTTGCGGGCGGTGACTACTTCGGTGTGCTGGTGCAATATCCCGGTGCCGGGGGGCAACTTCGCGCTCTCGATCGGGTTTGCGATGCTGCACACCAACACGATGCACGGGTCGCTGTGGCCGCCGATCTACTGTCGTTGGCACTGCTGCGCCCACCGGGCGAAATGGGTGCCGATGTGGTGGTCGGCTCGGCCCAGCGCTTTGGCGTACCAATGGGCTTCGGCGGCCCGCATGCCGCATTTCTGGCCACCCATGAAAGCCACAGGCGCAGCGTGCCCGGGCGCATTATCGGCGTTTCCCGGGATCGCCACGGAGACCTGGCACTGCGCATGGCACTGCAAACGCGCGAACAGCACATTCGTCGCGAAAAAGCCATGAGTAACATTTGCACGTCGCAAGCGCTGCTCGCGGTCATGGCGGGCTTCTACGCCGTCTGGCATGGTGCCGACGGCATCCGCACGATCGCCACTCGCGTCCACCGCATGACCTCGGCGGCAGCCAGAGCCCTGAGCCAGGCCGGCATTGTGCCAATCCACGAGCAGTTTTTCGACACATTGACGCTGGCGGTCGACGAAGACACCAAGAAGCGGCTGCTGCAGGCAAGCCAGCGCGCCGGCTTCAATCTTCGAGCCGACCGTCCTGGTCATATCGGCCTGAGCTTCAACGAAGTCACAACCATCGAGCAGGCGGATCAAGTGATCTCACTACTGACCGGCTCGCCGGCCGACCTCAAGACAAGCGATGCCGAACTGGAAAACCATGCCCTACCCGGCATCCCCCAAGCGCTCCAGCGCAGCAGCGAATACCTGGGCCATGAGGTCTTCAGCCGCTACCATTCCGAGACCGAAATGCTGCGCTATCTGAAGCGGCTTGAAAACCGCGACCTCAGCCTGGCCCACGCCATGATTCCGCTGGGTTCGTGCACGATGAAACTCAATGCCACCGCCGAGATGATGCCGGTGACCTGGCCCGAATTTGCCGAGCTGCACCCGTTTTGCCCGCACGATCAGGCGCGCGGCTACCACGAATTAATCGATGACCTCGAACGCATGCTTCGGGAAATCACCGGATTTTCAGCGATTTCGCTCCAGCCCAACGCCGGCTCGCAGGGCGAATACGCCGGCCTGCTGACGATCCAGCAATGGCAGAAGGCGCGCGGCCACGGCCACCGCGACATCTGCCTGATCCCGTCATCGGCCCACGGCACCAACCCGGCCAGTGCCCAGATGGTCGGCTACCGCATTGTGGTCGTGGGCTGCGATGCCAGCGGTAATATTGATCGCGACGACCTCGCCGCCAAGATCGAAAAGCATCGCGACGAACTGGCGGCCCTGATGATCACCTACCCGTCGACACACGGCGTTTTCGAACAGGACGTGGTTGAAATCTGCGAGCGGATTCGACAAGCCGGCGGTCAGGTTTACCTGGATGGTGCCAACATGAACGCGTTGGTCGGGATTTCACAGGTGGCCGACTACGCCGATGTCTGCCATCTCAATTTGCACAAAACCTTTTGCATTCCCCACGGCGGCGGCGGACCGGGGGTCGGACCGATCGGCGTGCGTGAGCACTTGGCCAAGCATTTGCCGGGGCACGTCAGTGGCACTCTCGGCGCCGGAAACGGAACCAATCCCGCAGTCGCGGGCGCGCCCTGGGGCTCGGCATCCATTCTGCCGATTTCATGGGCCTACATTGCCCTGATGGGCCGTGACGGGTTGCGCAAGGCCAGCGATGTCGCAATTCTGAACGCCAATTACATTGCCGAAGGTCTCAAAAACCATTACGACATCCTGTACACGGGCAAGAACGGTCGCATCGCTCACGAATGTATCGTCGATCTGCGCCCATTCAAGGAAAGCGCCGGAATCAGCGAAGAGGACGTCGCCAAGCGACTGATCGACTACGGGTTCCACGCCCCAACCATGTCGTGGCCAGTCCCCGGCACGTTGATGATCGAGCCAACTGAAAGCGAATCAAAGCAGGAGCTGGATCGCTTCATCGAGGCCATGATCGAGATACGCGGTGAAATCGACCGCTGTGCATCGGGCGAGTTCGACGACGCCGACAATCCACTGAAAATGGCGCCGCACACGATTGCTGAATTGAGCGCGGATGAATGGAGCCATCCGTATTCGCGCCAGCAGGCTGGCTGGCCGGTCGCGTCGCTTAAGGCGGGCAAGTTCTTTGCATCCGTGGCGCGCGTCGACAACGTCTACGGTGACCGCAACCTGGTCTGCTCGTGCCCACCGATGGAGGACTGGCTTGAGGCGGGCTGAATCCGAAGCGGTCCCGACAGCATTAGTAAAAAAATGGCCCGGAATCCCGGGCCATTTTCTTGCAAGACTCGCAATACCGAAAATTACGGCCGACGGGGCATGACGCCGTGCCGACCGCTCGCGGCCCTGCGATTTCAGTCGTCGCCGCTGTGGCTCAACTCGACATCACGGCGCAACAGCTGGCTTGAATATTCCCAGTCATCATGCAGCGCATTACCGAATTGTTCCCAAAGTTCGTCGGCGCGTTCTTCGCCCGCGGCGTCGGAGACAGACTTGTAGGCACCAACCCGGTCCTCGTCCAGGGCGGCGAAATTATTGTAGTGCGAGACAACGAAATAGTCCGGCTCGTTACTGTCGTTCCCGATCACGTCATACCAGGTGCCCATGTGCTCGTATTCGGCCTCCTTCATAATCGAGGTGATCGCACCGACGATGGAAAGCCGGTTGGAGTCAGATTTTTCGATCTTAATCAGCCGCATGGTCCACTAGCCGAACTTCCATGGCATGCAGGCGACGTTCGTCGGCTGCGGTCACTTCGAATTGCCAGCCGCCCAGATCAACGCTTTCGCCAACTTCGGGGACCCGACCGAATTCCGACACCACCAGCCCGCCGATGGTGTCAAACTCCTCGTCGCTGAACTCCGAGCCGAACGCTTCGTTGAAATCCTCGATCATCGTCAACGCCTGGACCAGAAAGTGGTCGTCGCTGATCGGCAGAATGTCCTGGGTCGTCTCTGCGTCATGCTCATCGTCGATATCGCCAACGATTTCCTCGAGTACATCCTCAATCGTGATCAGCCCGGCAACGCCGCCGTATTCATCAACCACGATCGCCATGTGATTCTTGCTCAGGCGAAATTCGCGCAACAACACATTCAGGCGCTTGGACTCTGGAATGATGACCGGTGCGCGGACCAGGTCGTGGAGCTCCAGCTTCAACTCGGCATCACGAGTCACCAGTTGCAACAGATCCTTGGCAAGCAGAATCCCCTGAATTTCATCCTTGTCCTCTCCGACCACCGGAAAACGCGAGTGGCCGGACTCAATGATCAGCGGCAGAATTTCATCCAGCGTATCGCCTTTGTGGATCACAACCATCTGGGAACGCGGGATCATAGCGTCCCGGACCTGCAGTTCGTCGACTTCAAGTGCACCGTCGATCATCTTCAGGGTTTCGGCCTCGATCAGACCGCGCTCGGCCGCTTCGTGTAGAAGCTCGAGCAGATCTTCACGGCTCTGGGGGTCTGCGCCGAACATGCGCCCTAGCCTTTCCAGCCAGGTTCGGCCCCCGGAGCCGTTGGTACTGTTTGGGTCTTCGTTCATGAGTTCATATGCGCTTCGCGCCGGTCAGGATCCAAGGTCGGACTCGTCTGCGTATGGGTCGGGAATGGCCAGTTGCGCCAGGCAATCACGCTCGACCTGCTCCATTAAGGCCGCCGAATGCGGTTCGACATGGTCATGGCCGCGTAAATGCAAAATGCCGTGTACGATTAAATGGGCCCAATGATGCTCCAGCGCCTTACCCTGCATTTGCGCCTCACGGGCAATGACCGGCGCGCACAGGACGATGTCGCCGAGCAGATTCGGCACGGCGGCCGCTGGAACCCCGACCGGCGTTCCGGCGGCGAAACTCAGCACGTTGGTGGCGTAGTCCTTGCCGCGCCATTGCAGGTTGAGCGCGCGGCCTTCGGCCTCATCGACGATTCGGAGGCAAAGCGCGCCGGAATCATTGCCCGATATGACGGCCGCAACAAAGCGGGACAGGGTCTGATTGTCTGGAATCCCCGGTAGCTCGATCTGGCGCTGAATTTCAACGTGCATAGTGATTGGGGTCCGGTGGTTGATTTTCGGATGCTTTTTCGTAGGCCTCGACAATTCGCCGCACGATCGGATGACGCACGACGTCGCGAGCGTCGAAAAATGTCTGACTGACGCCTTCGACATCGCGTAGCAGACCGATGGCTTGCTTTAGTCCGGACAAACTTTTGGGCGGCAGATCGATCTGGGTCAAATCGCCGGTGATCACGGCCTTGGAGCCAAAGCCGATACGCGTCAGGAACATCTTCATCTGCTCCGGCGTGGTGTTTTGGGCCTCGTCGAGGATTACGTAGGCGTCGCTAAGCGTGCGCCCGCGCATATAGGCCAGTGGCGCGACCTCGATGACATTGCGCTCGATCAAGCGTCCGACCTGCTCAAAACCCATCATTTCATACAGCGCATCGTAGAGCGGGCGAAGATAGGGATCGACTTTCTGCGAAAGATCGCCGGGCAAAAACCCCAGCCGCTCGCCGGCCTCGACCGCCGGGCGCACCAGCACGATACGCTGGACCCGATCGGATTCGAGCGCATCGACGGCACAGGCAACGGCCAGAAAGGTCTTGCCGGTGCCGGCCGGTCCGACGCCGAAATTAATATCATCGCGGGCGATTCGCTCGAGGTAACGACGCTGGTTGGGGCCGCGCGCCCGGATCAGGCCGCGACGCGTGCGAATCGAGACTTCGGTCAGATCGTCGGCGGCATCGTCCAGGCCGGAAGCCTGCAGGCTGAGGTTGACCAGCGCCGGAGTCAGGACTTCGCGTTCGGTCTGGCGAAAGAGTTTGCGCAACAGACGACGGGCCGCGCGCGTAGCGTCGACATCGCCTTCGATGGCAAACAGATTTCCCCTGGAATGAATATCCACGCCAAGCCGCTTTTCGATCAGCCTCAGGTGCTCGTCGAATGGACCGCACAGGTTGGCGAGCCGCTGGTTATCGGCAGGCTCGAGTTCGATCGTTACCGGAGTAGACGTCGCAGCGTTCATTCAGGCCACGTCGCGGGCCGCAACCCGACCGCGCAGCGAATTGGCCCGTGCTGCGGTAATCTGCAAGTCGACAAACTGACCGACCATGGTGCCCGAACCCGGGAAATTGACCACCCGGTTGTTCTCGGTACGCCCGGCCAGTTCGCCGCTGTCCCTGCGGCTCGGGCCTTCGACCAGAACCCGCTGCGTGGTCCCGACCATGGCCTCGGAAATCGAGCGCGCCTGCGCGTTGATTTGATCCTGCAGGTTTCTCAAGCGCTGCTTTTTTTCCGCCATCGGCACCGTATCCGGCAATCCCGCCGCCGGTGTGCCTGGACGGGCGGAATAAACAAAGCTGAAGCTCTGGTCGAAGTTGAGGTCGCGGATCAGCTTCATGGTTTGCTCGAAATCAGCCGCCGTCTCGCCCGGGAACCCGACAATGAAATCCGAAGACAAGGAAATCTCCGGGCGAACCAGACGCAATCGGCGAATCCTGTCCTTGTATTCCAGGGCCGTATGGCCGCGCTTCATCAGCGCAAGAATGCGATCCGAACCCGACTGCACCGGCAAATGCAGGTAGTTGGCCAGTTTCGGGGTATCGGCGAATGCCTCGATCAGGCGGTCTGAGAATTCGACCGGGTGCGAGGTCGTGAATCGAATCCGCTCAATGCCGTCGAAGGCCGCGACAAAGCGAATCAGCATCGCCAGGTCGGCCGAGCCGCCGTCGTGCATCGGCCCCTGGTAGGCGTTGACGTTTTGCCCGAGCAGGTTAATTTCGCGGACGCCCTGGGCTTCGAGCCCGGCGACTTCGGCAATCACATCGTCCAGCGGCCGGCTGACTTCCTCGCCTCGGGTGTACGGCACGACGCAGAACGAGCAGTACTTCGAGCAGCCTTCCATGATCGAGACGAATGCGCTCGGACCGTGCGCGCCAGGCGGCGGCAGGTGATCGAATTTCTCGATCTCCGGAAAACTGATATCCACCGACGGTGTGCCGCTGCCGCGAACCTGGTCGAGCATGGCCGGAAGCCGGTGTATGGTCTGCGGCCCGAACACCAGATCGACGAACGGTGCACGCTTAAGAATGCCCTCGCCTTCCTGGCTGGCCACGCAGCCGGCCACGCCGATGACCAGGTCGGGCCGTTTCTGCTTCAGCGGCCGCCATCGACCGAGTTGCGAAAAAACCTTCTCCTGGGCCTTTTCACGAATCGAGCAGGTGTTAACCAAAATAACATCGGCGGCGTGCTCATCGTCGGTCAACTCCATTCCGTGCGATGTCGCAAGCACCTCGGCCATACGATCGGAGTCGTATTCGTTCATTTGACAGCCGTGGGTCTTGATGTAGAGCTTGCCGGGCATTGGATGCGGATCGTTTTCGAAATAAGCCCATGATTTTATCAGAATACCGATCCCGCGCACGCCATCCGCCGCGCATTCGCCTTCAACCGCCTTATTCGCCACCCTGCCGTCGCGGGGGTCGACCGCTCCTGTGGCCGGGGTGGTCGCGTTGGCAGCGTTTCATGCAGATACCGCCTCGGCAGATGTATGCTGTCACCTGTCGACCTCATTCAGGGTCTGAAATGGCCGCAAGATACTGGTTTGCAGGCGCGCTGTTGCTGGCGCTTGTGGACACGACCGCGACAGCGGGCGCGGAGCAGTGCCGACACGTCCTGGTCGAGACCGAAGACATGCGCGAAGTGATGGCCGCAATCAAGGGTTATGACATCGCGGCGACCACCAATCAGTTGCGATTCGTGGCCGACTTTTTATTTGCCCTGGCTCAAAGACCGCAACTAACCGAACGTTCCGGCACCTTTCAGGTTCAGCCGGAGAGATTTTTCCAAGCCTGGCTGGACGTTACCGGCCAACGGTTCGACCAGGCACCGGTGAGCATGCGCTTGGTACTCGAACACGGCCAGCGCTTCGTCGTCGAGGTCGACCCGCCCGTCCGGATCGTGCCTGGCACGCGGGTCGCCAGACAGGTACTGAGCGTGCGCGCCAGCTGGCCCAACACGTCCGACGCCGAAGATCACTACAGCTACCACGATACGCTGGCCGAACCCTCGGTGCGCCTGCGCCACGAGCGGGACATCACCTATCAACTGATCGATTTCGGCGACTTCACGGCCTTCGAGAACATGCGCGGCATCCACGGGCAGCCGACCTCGGGCGGGCTGGGCGCACTGTTCAATCTGCTCGGCATGGCTGAAATCCGCCAGTCGCGCTTCGCCGTGGCCGGCGATCAGACCCAGGTCAACCGTTCGAAGGTGAAAAAACTCTTTTACTTCACGGCGCAGACCACGATCACGCCCCAGGGCATTGCGGAACGCGGGATCCCGCCGGGGCGAGACGACCTGCGGGCACTGGCTGAACGGCTGGAAACCACGCTACACGTCGAGGCGCGCGAACCACCGCCGCACGCCTGCGACCCTTGACCTGCTGCTGACCCGCTGATCGACTTTCCCGCCGCGCTTGACGTACATACCAGATTACGAGTCCAACCGGAAATATTGCCTCATTCAGGACTCCGGACGAATTCGCCTGCAAGGCAAAGTGGCGAAGTCATCGTGATTCTACGTTGAGGCACTTTAGCGCCGCAGGCGGATTCGTCCGGAACCCGCAGGGCTCGCCTCTCAGCGCCCGTGGATTGCGTTGTTGTCGTGCGATGTAGACTCGGTTACAGACTTCGCGCCAACGCCTTGCCACAGACGCTGAAAGACAAGCTGCATGAGGCAATACTTCCGGTTGGACTCGTAACTACACTGCACTGCGCCAGCGTCTGGCCACGGCGATGGATCAGGTTAATAAAGACCATGCACCGTTATACATCCCGCAGCATCGGCAGATCGGGCTTATTCAGCCAGGCGGCCACTGCATTTGTCGCCCCCCGAGCAAATGCAAGTGGATATGCCAGACCGACTGGCCGGCCTTTTCGTTGCAGTTGAAATTCAGCCGGTAGCCTTCCTCGGCAATGCCTTCGCTGGCGGCGATCTGCTTGGCTGCGAGCACCATGCGACCGACC
>JAIVHD010000392.1 GCA_020201235.1 Lysobacteraceae bacterium | reverse complement strand
GGCCAAGATCATGAATCAGCCGCGCGGCAAGCTCCTTGCCGGTGCCGGAATCGCCGCTGATCATGACCGGCGCTTGTGATCGCGAGAGCTTGACGATGGTCTGGCGCACCCGTTCGATGAGCTCGGAGCGACCGATCATGCGACTTAGAATCGACGATTGAAGTTCATCGCGGGCCGGCGAGGGGCTCGGGCTTCTTTTCGACGAGACGCCAGGGGCTGGCGCATCGGCCGGGTCAGGCTGTGGCTTTTGCTCGGCGTCGTCGAGACGCATCTTGATCGCGGTTCGCACCAGGCTGCGCAGGGCTTCCAGATCGACTGGCTTGGAGACAAAGTCGAACGCACCGTATTTAAGCGCCGTAACCGCGTCCTCGACCTTTCCATAGGCGGTGATCATGGCGACCGGCATATCGGGATAATCGCGACTGATTTCCCGGATCAGGCTCAAGCCGTTGCCATCGGGCAGGCGCATGTCGGTCAGGCAGAAATGAAACGTGTCGGCGGCCAGTTTCCGTCTTGCCTCGGCCAGATCCTCGGCCGTTTCGACATCAACGCCCATTCGCGACAGAGTCAATTCCAGCAGCTCTCGAAGATCGGGTTCGTCGTCTACGACCAGTGCTCGGGGTTCTGTCATCTCGGATCTCTTTTGAATACAATTGTACGTTATTGAAAGTTTGCCAATCCGATGATCGAATGATCAGCCGATTCACTATCGGAGCGCCGCAGCAGAATCCTGAAACAGGCCCCGGCATTTTGAATCTGTACGTATTCCAGTGGCGCTTGATTGGCATCGCACAATTGGCGGGCGAGAAAAAGCCCGAGTCCGGAACCCTGCTTGTGGGTTGTGAAGAACGGCTCAAAAATCCGGCTGCGTTTTTCGAGCGGAATTCCCGGGCCATCGTCGATGATGTCCAGGGCCATTTCGCGATGCCCACGAATGGGGCTGAGACGCAAGGTGATGGTCGGCTGGTGTGACTCGCTCGCGGCGTGTCGCAGTGCGTTGGCCATCAGGTTGTTGACCGCCTGGCTCAATTGACCCGGGTCAACCAGCACCTGGATTCGATGGCGCGGAGCCTCGACTTTAAGACGCCCCTCCGGCAGTCGGTGCTCGCGCCGGAATTCGTCGGCCAGCTGGCGAAGCCAGTCCGACACGTTCACATGCTCAATGCGAGCACTTTCGCGGCGCGAAAGTTTCAGGACGTTTTCGACGATGTCGTTCATTCGAAGCGTGTGATCGCGCACGATCTGGATTAGCCGACGATCCTGTTTCGGGAGATCGGTCGATTCTTCGAGCAGCTGCGCGGCATGGCTCAGTGCCCCGAGCGGGTTGCGGATTTCATGCGCGATCGATGCGGAAAGCCGGGCCAGCGACGCCTGCGCCAGGTCGCGCGCGCGGCGACTAACGACCGACGTGTCTTCAAGAAAAATGAGGGTCGCCTCGCCAAGCGCCCCGGGCAAGCGGACGAACTGTGGCACGACGGCCGCATGGGTTGCCTTGAGCAGCAGCCCCTCGTCCACGGACTGGCCGGTCCGGTGCCATCGATTCAGTCGCTCGACCAGGGATGGTGCGATGACGTTGAGCCGGCGTTCGCTGACCGGCGGGCTGCCGAGCAGGTACCAGGCCGATTCGTTCATCTGTCGCACCTTCAACTCGTTGTCGACCACGATCACGCCCGAGCGCATCCGCCGGATGATCAGGTCGTTGACCTGTTCCAGACCGACAAGGTCGCTGCGTCGCCGCTCGGCCAGAAGCTGGTATTCGCGGCCCCAGCGTCCCAGCAGAGAACAACCCAGAGCGGTCGCGAAGCTGGCGATGCCGTAAATCCCGGCCTGAAGCGCCGGACCTTGGCCGAAACCACCGTCCATGGCCAGCCAGGTCTCGCCAATGATGCCAATCGAGATGATGGCGGCGAAAAACAGCGCGGTTTGCAGCGGCAACAACAAGCCGGCGATGCCGACGGTAAAAATCAGCAGGATCACCAACCCCGAGCTCAGGCCGTCGAAGCAGTGAAGGACCAGCAGCAAAATGATGATGTCGGTCATCATCGAAAAGCGGGCCAGTTCGTCCGGCGGGAAGCCGGGTCGCCACTGGAGCCAGAGAAAGGCGATGGCCGCCATCACATAGGTCAATGACGTCGCCTGGGCCAGAAAGGATTTGTATTCAGGCTGGAGCGCCTGGCCGAACATGCCGAACGAGACCACCAGGATGATGATCGACAGGGTCAATCTGAAGGCAATCAGATAATGGAGAGAGCGCCGAACCAGATCCGGATCAGCCGCGGTATTCTGAAATGGATTTTGCATTGCAGCTCACTCCGTTTTCCCGGATTATTCTACCGGTGCGATGCCAGTCGAAAGCGTTACGTGCCGTCGGTGGTTGCGGTGTGCAAATCCGTCCCGAACCCGAGACGATACTCAGTTTGCATCGTTCCGACAATGTCCACGCACTATAGCGCACCGGTCTCCGGTGGGGAGCTTGTGATGAATTGGTGTCACGGCCGGTCGGCGCATTTGTTATATTTCTCCGGTTAATGGAGTTGCAGGGGCCGATTCGCGCCCAGGCGCGCGC
>JAIVHD010000234.1 GCA_020201235.1 Lysobacteraceae bacterium | reverse complement strand
ACGCTGGGCTTTGATTTCGACAACCCCGTGCTGGTCGCGGCCTTTAACCGCGGTTTTGTGTCGGTGGCCAATCGCATGGTCAACGATTTTTGCCGCCGCGCCGATCAGCTGTACCAGGGCCAGGGCCATGGCGGCTGAGTCCGGGGCGCTGCAAGTCGAGGTCGCGATCGCGTGGCCGGAATTGCAGGTCGTCGTGCGGCTCGAGCTCCAGGCCGGAGCAACGGTTTCCGACGCCATCGAGGCTTCCGGGCTTGGCAAACGCTTTCCGCAGCTTGACATCAGGCCCGATCGGCTGGGTGTATTCGGCGAGAAGAAACGGCCCGACCATGCGCTTCGAAATGGCGACCGGGTTGAAATCTACCGGCCTTTGGAGGTCGATCCCAAAACCGCGCGTCGTCTGGCGGCCGAAGCCGAGCGATCCGGCCGCACAACGCGCTGAGCCTTGTTGCGATCGATCGCTCGATCGAACTTACGCGGCCGGCATCAGCACTCGGACTTGTGCGGCTCAAAAATAAACCCGAAGCCGGGTTCACTGCGATCAGCGCTTCAATTACCGGCTGGGTTGTCGCTGTCGGGCAACGGATTGTTATCGTCTTTGGGTCGCGGAAGTACCGGCTGGTTGGTATTGGGGTCGATGATTTCAAGTTCCTCGATCTCGGCACCCGCGATGCGTGCATCTTTGAGGTAATTGCCATGGAAATCAGAGACCTGGTCGTTTTGGAATTCGACAGTGAGGGTGCGTTGTTCGGCTTTGCCGCCGCGCCTGGCGAACGAGTTGATGTAATCCCAGCGGTCGGAATGGAACGGGCTTTGAATGGCCGGCGACCCGAGTAGCACCATCACCTGGCGCTTGGTCATGCCGATCTCCAGCTGCTCCATGTCATCGGGCTCGAGAACATTGCCTTGCTGAACGTTCTGCTCGAATTCAGTCGGAATGATACAATGGCGGCCCGTTGAATCGGTGTTAATCGCATGTCCGAAGAAACCCGCGAGTTGCGTAAGGCTGGCCTTAAAGTGACGCTGCCTCGATTGCGAATCCTGCAATTGCTCGAAAACGCCAAGCAAAAGCACGTGACCGCCGACGACGTCCACCGTCTTCTGAATGATCAGGGTGAGGACATTGGCCTGGCCACCGTCTATCGGGTTCTTAATCAGTTCGAGCACGCCGGTCTGGTCCAGAAACACATGTTCGACGATGGCTCGGGGCGTTCGCCGCAGGCAAGCTATGAACTCGACGAAGGCGGCCACCACGACCATATGGTCGATCTTGAAACCGGTGAGGTGATTGAATTTTGCGACGACGAGATCGAGCGCCTGCAAGAGCAGATTGCGGCCAAGCACGGCTATGAAATTATCGATCATTCGCTGGTGCTCTACGTCCAGCGCGCCGAAAAAAAAGCAAACTGAAAACCCCGCCGTTGCATCAGACTGCTTCATTGTCAGGGGGCAAACCGTTTGGCCCGGGTGTCACAATCACCACGCAACGTGCTGGTCAGGAACCGCGGTAGCGGCGCTCTATGGGCCCAAATAACAATTTAAATTCAATAATCTGCGAAACTTTGGGTAATCTGTGGAGCGCTTTTTAGCGATGGCTGAGTAACGTAAATAATCAGAAAAATTTATACATCGTTGGGGTTCGCGCCCTCATCGCGCCTGGCAAGGAGTGCGCTGGCGTGTTGCAGGCCTTCTTCCGAATCCGATGAGCCCAGCATTCTGGCCAGTTCGCTAACGCGCTGATGGCCCGAAAGCGATTGTGCATCGATGCGCGTGTGGCCGCGTCCGGGGTGCTTGCGCACGGCCACTTGGGCATCGGCGCGTGCCGCCACCTGGGCCAGGTGCGTAACGCACAGGGCCTGGCCACCTTCGCTGGCTTTTTTTAGAAAGCGCCCGACGGCGTGTGCGGTCTCGCCGCCGACGCCGGCGTCGATTTCGTCGAAGATCCGGACCAGGCCCGAGCTGGATTCGGACGAGGCGATGATCAGGGCCAGACTCAGGCGCGAAAGCTCGCCACCCGATGCGACCCGCTTGAGCGGTTTTGGTGATTGGCCCGGGTTGGCCGAAAAAAGAATTTCGATGCGGTCGGCGCCGTGACGGGATACCGCCGCCCGGTCGTCGTGCTCGATCAGTACGCGAATGCCGGCCTCGCTCATGCCCAGCGCGCCGAGCGCGTTTTCAACCTGGCCTGTCAAGGCCTCTGCGGCTTTCCGGCGAGCCTTGTTCAGCGCTTTTGCCCGTTCTCTCCACTGGCTTTCGGCTTGGGCCAGCCGTTGTTCGGCTTCGGTACGGTCGGCTTCGAAATGGCCGATCCGCTCGATCTGCTGCCTTAGCTGGGCATGGAAATTCGGCAAGCCGGACGCCTCGACATGGTGCTTGCGGGCCAACTCGATGGCCCGCGACAGCCGACGTTCGACCTGATCGAATTGGGCCGGCTCGCGCTCCAGCGATTCGTTCAAGCGTTCCAGCGAACTGGCGGCCTCTTCAAGGTTGACCCGCGCGGTCGCCAGCATGTCGATCAATTCGGACAGGTCCGGCTCGCGACTGACCAGCGGCGCAAGTGATTGTGTGGCCCGGTGGATGAGAATGGCCGCGCCGTCGCTTTGCGACCCATCCAGCGCCTCAAGTGCGCGCGCGTAGCCCAGTTCAAGCTCTTCCATCGAGGCCAGCCGTCGATGATCGCGCTCGAGTTGTTCGAATTCGTCGTCTTCCAGCGCCAGCTTGTCGAGTTCTTCAAGTTGAAAGCGCAGCAACTCGTGGTCGCGTGCATCGCCGGCTCGGGCGGCGACTTCAGCGAGCGCGCGCGCGGCCTCGTCATGGCGCTCGGTTGCGCCGGCGATCTGTTCCAGCAAGGCCCGATCGACCTTTCGATCGAGCCATTCGCGTTGGAAGGCCGGGCCGGTCAGACGCTGGTGTTCGTGCTGACCGTGAATTTCGACCAGCCGCACGCCGATTTCGCGCAACTGGCCGATGGTCGCCGGCTGACCGTTGATCCAGGCCCTGGAGGCACCATCGGCCGGCAGTACCCGGCGCAGCAGCAAGGTGCTGACCGTTGCGTCGTCGCGGCTCGGGTCGACATCATCGTCGTCGAGCGCCTGCTCGATCAGCCATTGCCTGGCCGGGTGGCCCGGGCCGAGCTCGAAACGTGCGCCAAGATCTGCGCGCTTGCTGCCCTCGGCGACCAGCCCGGCATCGGCGCGGTCGCCCAGCAATTGCGCCAGCGCGTCGATCAGGATCGACTTGCCAGCGCCCGTTTCGCCTGTGATGGCAGAAAAACCCGGCGAAAAATCCAGCTCCAGTTCATCGATGATTGTGAAGTTACGGATGGCAAGCGAGCGCAGCATGGTTGGATTCCCGGGTTCAGTATTCGGCAGCCCGGAGCCCGCGTCGGATGACTCGGGCCGGGACGGCCTATTGTATCGGTTGCATTCACCCGCTTCGGTCCCCATGTTGCCGACCAGAGGTTTAATCAGGTTCGTGCGCCCGATTGTCGCGCCGCAAGGTCGGCGGCTTCGGGTGTCGGCCGCGGTCAAGAGGAGGATGCAGGTTGATGAACGAACAAAAGTACAACGGTGGTGCCGGCGATGGGTCCGGTCGCCAGGAGTCGAGTGGCAAGCCAGGCGAGGTTGATCGTGATGACACGGGTGAAGACCCGCGTGAAGGTCATCGAGGTGAACATCACGGGTCGGGTTCGGAGCATGAGCGGGCCGACGAGCGGCGCGCGCACTCGGGCGGCGATTCGGCCGAATCGCAGGATCGGGCTGCGGGCAACGACGCGCAGGCCGATGCGGCGCGCGACCCGGCCGAAGAGGCAGGCCGCATGAAAGAGGCCATGCTGCGCATGCGCGCCGAAATGGACAATCGCGAAAAACGGCTTGAACGCGAAATGAGCAAGGCGCGCAAATTTGCGCTTGAGAGCCTGATGCGCGATTTTGTCCAGGTGCTGGACTCGCTGGACCAGGCGCTGGCTGCGGCCGATCCGGCCGAGTCGCCGGGCGGCTACGAAGGTATGGAGTTGACGCGCAAGCAGGCCGTCAAGGTGTTGACCGAGCACGGGCTGGAAATTCTCGAGCCGCTCAACCAAGAGTTTGATCCGAGCTGGCACGAGGCTGTGACCATCCAGCCGACCGCGCAGCAGCCGCCCGACACCGTGGTCCAGGTGCTGCAGAAAGGCTACCGGATTCATGAGCGCCTGCTTCGGCCGGCGCGGGTGATTGTGGCCAAAGCCCCATGAACCCGCTTGGTTCATCAAGCGTTCGTCGCCGCACGCCGCATCTGCGGGATCTGGTGACGAGCGGCTGATGAACCGGACGGCGTGGAGTGACTTCGGTGGTGTGCCGTGGTGATTTGAAAAGATCGTCGCCGGGCCCCACTAAGCGGATATAGAGAGCGCGGCGTCGAAACCGCGAATTGATTTCGGGAAAGCAACACAGGATTAAATGCTATGAGCAAGATAATCGGTATTGATCTGGGAACCACCAACTCCTGCGTGGCAGTGATGGAAGGTGGCAAGACCCGGGTAATCGAAAACGCCGAGGGCGACCGCACGACGCCGTCGATTGTCGCGTTTACCAAGGATGACGAGGTGCTGGTCGGTCAACCGGCCAAACGCCAGGCGGTGACCAATCCGGCCCGTACGCTGTACGCGGTCAAGCGGCTGGTTGGGCGCAAGTATTCCGAAGACGTGGTCCAGAAAGACAAGGATCTGGTTGGTTACAAGATCGTCGAGGCCGATAACGGCGATGCTTGGGTCGAAGTCGACGGCAAGAAGATCGCGCCGCCGGAAATTTCGGCCCGCGTGCTGATGAAGATGAAAAAAACCGCCGAGGACTACCTGGGCGAGGAAGTGACCGAGGCGGTGATTACCGTGCCGGCCTACTTCAACGACTCCCAGCGCCAGGCAACCAAGGACGCCGGCAAGATCGCCGGCCTGACGGTGCGCCGCATCATCAACGAGCCAACCGCTGCGGCACTGGCCTACGGTCTTGACAAGACCGGTGCCGATCGTAAGGTCGCGGTCTACGACCTCGGTGGCGGAACCTTCGACATCTCGATTATCGAAATTGCTGACGTCGACGGAGAAAAGCAGTTCGAAGTGCTTGCGACCAACGGCGATACCTTCCTCGGCGGCGAAGACTTCGACAAGCGTCTGCTGGACTACCTGATTGCGGAGTTCAAGAAAGACCAGGGCGTCGACCTGAAGCAGGATCCGCTGGCCCTTCAGCGTCTGCGTGAAGCAGCCGAACGGGCCAAGATCGAGTTGTCGTCCAGCCAGCAGACCGAAGTCAACCTGCCCTACATCACGGCCGACCAGACCGGTCCCAAGCACTTGAGCATCAAGGTTAGCCGGGCCAAGCTGGAGTCCCTGGTCGAGGATATCGTCAAGCGCTCGATCGAGCCCTGCAAGACCGCGATCAAAGATGCCGGGCTCAAGATCGGCGATGTCGACGAGGTCATCCTGGTGGGTGGCCAGACCCGCATGCCGATGGTCCAGAAGGCGGTACAAGACTTCTTCGGCCGCGAGCCACGCCGAGATGTCAACCCGGATGAAGCCGTGGCCGTCGGTGCCGCGATCCAGGGCGGTGTGCTGCAGGGCGATGTCAAGGACGTGCTGCTGCTTGATGTAACCCCGCTTTCGCTGGGTATCGAAACGCTGGGCGGCGTCATGACCAAGCTGATCGAGAAGAACACCACGATTCCGACCAAGGCCTCGCAGGTTTTCTCGACCGCCGAGGATAATCAGTCTGCGGTGACCGTGCATGTTTTGCAGGGCGAACGCGAGCGGGCCGACGGCAACAAGTCGCTGGCACGCTTCGACCTGGCCGGAATTCCGGCCAAGCCGCGCGGCATGCCGCAAATCGAGGTCAGCTTCGACATCGACGCCAACGGCATCCTGCACGTCTCGGCCAAGGACAAGGAAACCGGCAAGGAACAGCGTATCGAAATCAAGGCCGGGTCCGGACTGGACGAGGCCGAGATTGAGAAAATGGTGGCCGATGCCGAGGCCCATCGCGAGGAGGACAAGCGCTTCCACGAGCTGGTCACGACCCGCAACAGTGCCGAGGCACTGGCGCACACCACTCGCTCGATGCTTGGCGAGCAGGGCGACAAGATCGACGAGGCCGCGCGCAAGACCGTCGAGGAAGCCATCGGCAAAGTTGAGGAAACGATCAAGGGCGATGACAAGGACGCGATCGATGCGGCCGTAAGCGAATTGCAGCAGGCCAGCACGGCACTGTACCAAGCCGCATCCCAGGCTGAGAATGCCGGGGCAGAAGCCGAAGCTGCAAGCGATGAACAGACTGCAGAGGACGTGGTCGATGCGGAGTTTACCGAAGTCGACGACGATAAGAAGTAATCGCTACGCGCCGTCCGGGCCTGTCTGCATGTAAAGGCCCGAGTGCTCGCCGGCCTGCCAGGGTACGACCTCGTCGTCCTGGCAGGCCAGGTGATGTGCGAGCTCGCGTCCGCCGATGGCGGCGCTTTTTTTTGAGCAAATCGTGATGCATGGATAGTTGAATGAGTCAGCGGGACTATTACGAAGTACTGGGCGTGAAGCGGGATGCTTCCGGCGAAGACCTTAAAAAGGCCTACCGCCGCCTGGCGATGAAATTTCACCCGGATCGCAACCCGGACGATGCCAAGTCCCAGGAACGCTTCAAGGAAGTCAAGCACGCCTACGAGGTGCTCAAGGACGACCAGAAGCGTGCCGTCTACGACCGCTACGGGCACGATGCGGTCAACGGCCAGGGTGCCGGCTTCGGTCAGGCTGGCGGCGCGGCCGGCTTTGGCGATATCAACGATATTTTCGGCGATATTTTCGGCGATATTTTCGGTGGCGGTCGCCGCCGAGGCGGCCAGGCCCGATCCAATCGAGGCCATGATCTACGCTACACGCTGGAGCTTGATCTTGAAGAGGCGGTCCATGGCATAACACGCGACATCCGTGTGCCGGGCATCGGCAAGTGTTCCAACTGCAGCGGTTCCGGCTCGACCAGCGGCAAGCAGCAGGTCTGTTCGACCTGCGGTGGTGCCGGTCAGGTGCGCATGCAACAGGGTATTTTCTCGGTTCAACAAGCCTGCCCGACCTGCGGCGGAAGCGGCCGCGAGATCAGCGATCCGTGCACGGTCTGCGACGGCAGCGGTCAGGTTCGCGAAACCCGGACCTTGCAGGTCAAGGTGCCGCCAGGGGTGGATGAGGGCGACCGAATCAGGCTCAGCGGCGAAGGTGGGGCAGGTGCCCAGGGCGGCCTATCGGGTGATCTGTATGTGGATATCCGGGTCAAGCCGCACACATTGTTTCAGCGCCAGGGCGACCAGCTGTCGGCCGAAATCCCGGTCTCTATTACGACCGCTATTCTCGGGGGTCAAATTAAGGTGCCGACGCTGGATGGCTCGGTTGTGCTCAAGGTGCCGGTCGAGACCCAGACCGGCAAGACCTTTCGACTCAAGGGCAAGGGCGTCAAGTCGGTGCGCAGCGCGCGGCCGGGCGACCTGCTGGTTCGGGTCGTGGTCGAGACACCGGTCAACCTCAACCGCGAGCAGAAGGAACTGCTGCGTAAACTGCAGCACACGATGGACGAAAATAACGATACCGCACACAGCCCCAAGACCAAGGGCTGGGGGGAGTCGGTTAAGGAGTTTTTCGACCGCATGGGGTTTTAACCGGCCTAATTCGCCACCCCACCGGCTGTGGCACCGCCGTGCTCCGCGTCTGGGGCGTTTCGCTCGGTCACACCTCCTCACCCCGCTATGATCGAGCAGCTGTGTAAGTGCGTTTCCGATGCGTTCGGTTGCAAAACGCCCCAGCCACGTAAAAATCCGGATTTCCCATGGCTACATTCAGCGCTGCCTTGAGCTCTCGACTCACGGCCTGCAGCGCGGCGCGATGCTGGACGTCAATCCGTTGTAGCGAATCGTTCAGCTTTGCCAGTTGGCGGGTCGTCCGGTCGAACTGAACTGAGCGCCGCTCCACCGACTGTTGCAGCGCCTGCCTGCGACACCGGGCCAGTCGCCAGATAGCGAGTATCGCGAGCAGCGCCAACGCCAGCGCAAGGCCGAGAAAAAGCGGGTGTTCGTGCAGACGGCCAATCAGCTCGGCGACGCCGGTGAGACCATCATTTACACAATCACGATAACCAACACCGGTGACGTGACCTTGACCGATGTCGAAGTGTTCGATTCGCTGCTCGACAACCTGAGCTGCGTGCCCGACCCGCCGGCGACGCTGGCGCCGGGAGAGGTCATCGATTGCACTGGCAGTCTCGTGATTCAGGCCGCCGATCTTGGTGCCGGCGCGCTGATCAATGTGGCCACGACGACCGGTAGCGGACCAGGTGGTCAGGCGGTCGATAGCAGCGGTAACACGGTAACCTTGTTGAACGCACCGTTGGCGGTGCCTGCACTGGGCCGGATTGGCCTGCTGTTGCTGGCGCTGATGCTGGCCCTGCTGGCATTGCCGGTATTGCGACGGAGCATCGACTAAGCGGCCATTGCTGCGGGACGCCGGTACGGCTGCTGACGGCCCCGCGTTCCGGTCAGACAAATCGTCGGCGTGCGTGCACGCACGCCGACGATGAGCGTCAAGACACCAGCACGGTCGGGAAGCGTTATTCTGGGTTCCCTTGTTTCGTGAACCCGGATTTGCCATTGGACATTTTACTGAGCGGAGCTTCCGGCAAGGTCGGACGGGAAATCGAACGGCTTGTGGGCAGTGGTCGGAAAGACCGCATTGCCGGGCGCGCCGACCGCAACTGTTTTTTCGACTCCGATCGACACGCCGACGTGCTGATCGACTTTTCACGCCCGGCTTTGTGCGCCCGCTCGCTGGAGTTCGCGTGTTCGCAGAAGATTCCGCTGGTCATCGGAACGACCGGCCTTGATGACGAGATGCAGCTCGAAATCGATGCGGCTGCGGCCGGAATTGCAATCTGCCAGGCCGCCAATTTCTCGATCGGCGTCAATCTGTTGATGAAGCTGGTGGGTGACGCCGCCGGTGCACTGGACGAATCGGAGTTCGACATCGAGATTTCCGAGATTCATCATCGCTGGAAGGTTGATGCGCCGTCTGGCACCGCGCTGGCGCTGGGACGGGCTGCAGCCCAGGCACGCGGCCAGCGCCACCGCGACGTTGCGGCTTTCGATCGGCATGCGGCCGAAGCCGAGAGAGCGGAGGGCCAGATTGGGTACCAGACGGTGCGCGGCGGTGACGTGGCCGGCGAGCACACGGTCTATTTTCTGGGCGACGGCGAACGGCTGGAACTGTCGCATCGCGCGACCGACCGAGCCATCTTCGCGCGCGGCGCGCTGGTTGCCGCGCGTTGGCTTTTGGGTCGGCCGGCCGGGCTCTACGGCATGGGCGAGGTCCTGGGCATGGGCGAGGTCCCGTCCGGCAAGCTTTGAGGGCTGCGTTGCAATCCGGCTGCGTCGGCCAAGCAAGCACTGAACGAGGCAATGCTTCTGGTTGTATTAGTAAAGCCGGGAATCGTCTTTCGGGTCGCCGGCAGAAACCCCGGTGCGATCCCGGTTCCTGTTCGGATCGTTTTCTGAGTCGTTGTCCTTGAGTTCGAGATCTCGCAACGTTACCAAACCTTTGGGGTTGGTTTCCATAAATTCGTGAAACGCCGCAATCTGTTCACGGGCCGCACGCCAAAAGGCAAAACCGGAGCTGTAGGCATTACCGTCGGCGTCCCGAAACGAACCCAACGCCTGAAGATTGGCACAGGTGCTGCCGAGGCGCGAGCCGGTACACGAACGCATCTTTCTGACAAGCTTTGAATTTTGGCGCTTCGACGTGCTGATCAGGCCGTATTGCGGTTCGAGCTCCAGCAGGTGCCCGGTTGCCCGGGCCTGTGTCTCGGGAGTGAGTCTTGCTGCCAGTCGATCACGGAACTCGATGAACGGCGGTTGGCCGAGCTGGGCTGCCAGAACGGCCCACGCATGCGCCAGTGCGAGGTCCCGATCTTGCCCCAAGCCCTCGGCATGCATCACAGCAAGCCGGTATTGCGCAAACTTGTCGCCACGTCGCGCCAGAATCAGATAGGCGCTTTTTGCCTGGCCGTATTGCTGCCGTGCGAAAGCCCGGTCCGCTTCCAGTTGCTCGGCTTCGTACTGGCTCAGGCGGTTTTTTTGCTGGGCCGAAAGTTCGGGCCAGCCGGCTGTTCGGTCTAGCTGGTCACCGGCGCAGGCGGCAATTAGAAGCACGGCAAGAACGACGCCTGTCCGGGCGATTGCCTTGCAGGACTTGTGGGATCTAAAGTAGGCTTTGAGCATCTTGCG
>JAIVHD010000391.1 GCA_020201235.1 Lysobacteraceae bacterium | reverse complement strand
CTGTATGCCTATCATGGTGCCTGGGGTCTGGGTGCGGCTGCTCTGGGTGCAGCTCGCGTGGAGTGCGTGGATTCATCGCAGCCTGCCGTTAACGCCATTCGAACCAATTCTCTCGTCAATCAACTCGAAGACCGGGTGACGGCCACTCGACAGGATGTCGACCAGTGGTTGGATGAACAGTTGGCCGCAAAAGCCCGCTTCGACGCGGTGATTGTCGACCCGCCGGCGTTTGCGCCGCGCTCGCGTGATGTCAAGGCGGCTCTGAAGGCCTATCGCCGGATCAATGAAAAAGCGCTGCGCCTGATCCGTCCCGGCGGGCTGCTGGTCTCCTGTTCGTGTTCGGCGCACATATTCGAGGATCGCTTCGGAGATCTCATCCGCCAGGCTGCCCGCCACGTCGATCGCGACGTGCAGGTGTTGATGCGGCTCGAGCAGGGCCCGGACCATCCGGTGATGCCGGCGATTCCGGTCAGCCGTTATCTCAAGGGTCTGGTGGTTCGCGTGCTGGAAAGTTTTTGATCATGACGGAAAGCTCTTTTTACTACCACCAGATCGATCCGGTCGCGTTTTCCCTCGGCGGGTTCGGGATCTACTGGTACAGCCTGATGTATCTGGTGGCATTCGGCTTGTTCTGGTTGCTGGGGCGGCTTCGGGCCCGACGCTCCGATACCCCGCTGCAACCGGACCAGGTCGCCGACCTGCTGTTCTGGGGCGTTGTCGGGGTGGTTGCCGGCGGTCGCATCGGCTATGTGTTGTTTTACGGGCTGGCGGATCTGACGGCCGACCCGTTGTTCTTGTTCAAGCTGCGCGACGGCGGCATGAGTTTCCACGGCGGACTGATCGGCGTGCTGGTGGTGATTTGGCTGTACGGTCGCCACCTCGGCTGCGGCTTTCTACGCCTGGGTGACTTCATCGCGCCGTTGGTGCCGCCTGGACTGGCGGCCGGGCGGTTGGGCAATTTCATCGGTGGCGAGTTGTGGGGTCGCACCACGGACGTTTCCTGGGCAGTGATCTTTCCGGATGCCATTGAACGCGGCGGGCGCTGGTCGCAAGCTTTGTACCAGCAATATCTGGCCGGGTCACTGGATGCGTATGCTCGTCATCCGTCGCAGTTGTATCAGGCCGCGCTGGAAGGTGCGCTGCTGTTTGTCGTCGTATGGTGGTTTTCGGCCCGGCCGCGTCCGGTGGGAGCCGTTGGCGGATTGTTTGTGGCCGGCTACGGCGTGTTTCGATTCGGCGCCGAGTTCTTCCGCGAGCCCGATGCCCACCTTGGCTTCGTGGCGCTGGATTGGCTGACGATGGGGCAATTGCTGTCGCTGCCGATGATCTTGGCCGGTGCGGCTCTGATGGCCTGGGCCTATGCAAGGCGGGAGAAGCCGTGAAGGGATATCTTGAATTGCTGCGCCACGTGCGCGATTGCGGCGTTCGCAAGGCGGACCGGACCGGAGTTGGCACGCTGAGCTCTTTCGGCCATCAGCTGCGCTTTGACCTGGGCCAGGGATTTCCGCTGGTCACGACCAAGAAGGTGCACGTCCGCTCTATCGTCCACGAGCTGCTCTGGTTCATTCGCGGCGAGACCGATCTCGGTTATCTGCGCGAGCACGGGGTGTCGATCTGGGATGAATGGGCCGATGAACAGGGCAGCCTGGGGCCGATGTACGGCGTCCAGTGGCGCTCGTGGCCTGCGCCCGACGGTCGGTCCATTGATCAGCTAAGCGAGGTGGTCGAGCAGATTCGCCAGCGGCCGGATTCGCGTCGCCATGTTGTCTCGGCCTGGAACCCGGTCGACCTGCCGGATGAGTCGGTTTCACCGCAGGCAAATGTGCAGGCCGGGCGCATGGCGTTGGCACCTTGCCACTGCCTGTTCCAGTTCCATGTCTCCGAGGGTCGCCTGAGCTGCCAGCTGTATCAGCGCTCCGCCGATCTGTTTCTTGGGATACCGTTCAATATTGCTTCTTACGCGCTGCTGACGCTGATGGTTGCGCAGGTCACCGGCCTTGCACCTGGCCACTATATTCACACCTTCGGCGATGCCCATATTTATCTGAACCACCTCGACCAGGTCGATGAGCAGCTCGGGCGGACGCCGCGACCACTCCCGCGCATGCACCTTAATCCGGAGCGCAGATGCCTGGAGGACTTTGTCTACGAGGATTTCGATCTGCGCGGTTACGATCCGGCTCCGTCCATTCGTGCGCCGGTGGCGGTGTGATGGTCACCGCCGGCCTGCAACGGTGGCCCATTGATGTGACGCTGGTTGCGGCCATGACCCGCGGCCGCGTGATCGGACGCGAAGGCGTGATGCCGTGGCATCTACCGGCCGATTTGCGCCACTTCAGGGCCCTGACAATGGGTCACCCGGTCATTATGGGGCGGCGAACCTTTGAATCCATCGGACGCGCGCTTCCGGGTCGAACCAACGTGGTGGTCAGCCGAACCCGGAAGCAATGGCCGGCGGAGGTGCGCGCGGTCGAAAGCCTGGAAGCTGCCCTGGCCGGAGCAGCGGACTCGGGTCCGCCGATGGTCATCGGCGGAGGGCAGGTCTACCAACTGGCCCTGCCGCTCGCCCAGCGCATGGAATTGACCC
>JAIVHD010000390.1 GCA_020201235.1 Lysobacteraceae bacterium | reverse complement strand
GCTTTGCTGTGGGAGGCCGCTCTGCCGGCCGACGATAATCGCCGATTGGGCTGCCGCAGTCGTTCGGGCACGCTACCGCACATGGGTGTCAACCCATCTTCCTGATTTTATTTACTTTTATTTGAGCTGCGTTCAGTTCTTGAACGGTGGGCATTATATTCGGGCTTGGCTGGGTTTGGGTTGGTCTGTTTCCGGATTCCGGGTTCGGGTTAAAAACGACGGTTTCCGGTTTCCGGGTTCGGGTTTCCGCAGTCAAGGGCGTAAAAGCGACGGTTTCGGGTTTCCGGGTTCCGGCTTCCGCAGTCAAGGGCGTAAAAACGACGGTTTCGGGTTTCGGGTTAAAAACGACGGTTTCGGGTTTCGGGTTTCCGGGATCAGACGACCACTACACGCGTTTGACCTGGGCGGCTTGCGCGGGCTGGTTTGCGGACGACAATTTCGACATCGCGGCCGAGATGGTTCAGGCAGTCAATCATTTTCGACTCGCTTATGCCGCGAAACCGGCCTTTCAGCATGGCGGAGAGCTTTGGCTGGGTCATGCCCAAAATGACGGCGGCCTCGGTTTGCGTCAGTCGACGGCGCTTGATAATGTCGCCGATCTTGGCGGCCAGCGCTGCCTTGACCTGCATTTTAGCTGCGTTGTCGTAGCCGAGGTCCTCATAGACGTTGATGCTGCCCTGCTCGATTCCTGTCATGACTGGCTTCCTGCTGCGTGAGCTTCAGCGATTCTCAGACGGTTACGGATGATTTCCATTTCTTGTTTCGGAGTCTTGTTGCCTTGCGTCGATTTCTTTTGAAAACAGTGCAGAACGTAGACACGCCCACCAAACTTGACTGTATACACCGCCCTGTATGTGTCGCCGATGTGCTGCTCGACGACTTCAATGACGCCGGCGCTTCCAAATCCCTTGAGCGGTTTGGCTTGCGAGTGTTTTCCGCCGGTCTGTGCCAGGTGCAAGGCGTAGCCGAAAACATCAACCACGGCCTCTGGCATGGTTCGCAAGTCTTTCTTCGACGAGCCAACCCAGAAAAGCGGCTTTGGCGCTGTTGTCACGATTGATTATACCCAGATAGGAATAATTTATTCAACGCCGAAAGTTAATTTCGGGCCGGGGACGGCCCTCCTGGTGCGGGCTGTCGGATCAGCCGCGATAATTTATCAAAAGCCGCCCAGAATTCCTGGGAAGCCAGATGCTTCAAAGCTCGGTAGGCTCGCCGTTGCCAGACTAATGCAATCAGAAGTATTGCATTAGTAAGACTGGATCGCTTTTTCGGCGATCTTGTCCAGATTCCCTGCTTTAGCGTCCTGTTCAATCTCTTCGTCCCACTGTCTGGAATCGAACTCCAGAAACCATTTGCGAAACCTGGCCAGTTCCTCCGGGCTCATATTCCGAATTTCGTCTTCGATATGTTCGACAGCGCTCATGATTGACTGATCTCACGCGATTGGCGATTTTTGGTGGGAAGTTTGGCTCTCGCTTTTTGTCCGATCTGCTCCATGGTGCATGTGCGTTCGCCGCTTGCAGCGGCTTGATCGATCAGTGCCTGCATTTCGGCAATCTTTATTTTGGCAAAGTTTGTCATTTATTGTCAAGAGCATCTTCGGAAGGCGACGGTTTCCGGGTTCGGGTTTCCGCAATCAGGTCCAAAAGCCTCGCCTTTGGCTGCGTGGAGGTCGGGCGGCGGAGCGCCCTCCTACAGCCCTGCGTCCTGTTTACAACTCGACGAGATGAACACGGAGGTCGGGAACCTTGCGGAAGTCGCCGTCTCCGGTGACCAAATCGGCTTTGGCGTCTGCGGCGAGTGCGCTGGCGGCCTGGATCGCGTCGGGTGTTCGTAATGCATGCCTTGCGCGCAGGTCAGTGGCAATTTCGATCACACGTCGGTCTATTTCGATTATCTCGAGACCCGGGTCGCGGAAGAACTGATCGAAGAGTTCCAGCCGTTGGTGCTCAGCGTCACGCATGGGTTGCACCCGGCATTCCAGAAGACTGAGTGCAGAAATCGCGATCAGGACGTCCGAGTCGCCAGCGCGCAGCTCTTCCAGTATTCGGCGAGTGGCCTGCTGCAGTGCCGGCTCGCCTTCCAGCAAATAGATGATGGCATTGGCGTCAAGGAATATCACGTTCCACGCGCCGGCCCGTCCCAGCTTGCTCGTTCCTCGGCGAGCTGCGCGTCAATTTCAGACTTGCCCCGGCTTCCGGGTTCAGACCCGGTCGTGAGCTGCTCCCAGAGCTCTGCCCTGGCCTGACGACGATCGGCGAGGCGGGCATAGTCTTCTTCGCTGAGAATTACGTAGCGAGGCCGGTTTCGCTGGATGACATGTACGGGACCCTGCTCCAGCGCCTCGTCGACGGCCGAGATCCCTCTGCGCTTGATTTCCTGGGCGGTGATGGTGTTGTTCACGTCACGTACCTGTGCTGATTTGAGTACTGATTATAGTACAGGTATGCTTTTTTTTTGGTCGCTAGTGGGCCATGCGGTTAATTAGGTAACACTCAGAGCCACTGTGCCGGTGCGAATCAAGGCGCGTTTCGCAGGGAATGGCCGCTCCCTTGCCAAGAAACGCAACGCCGAGTCGCGCCGGCA
>JAIVHD010000233.1 GCA_020201235.1 Lysobacteraceae bacterium | reverse complement strand
GTTTTCCTGGAACTGGTACGACCAGCCCTTGAGCAAGCAGGCGCTGCCATTTGGTTTTCAGGTCTTGTCGTCAGCGACAGCGGGTACAGCGCTGAGGTGGCGGCCGGCTTCCGGTGAGGCGGCGCTATTGCAATTGGTGGTCGAGCCTAATGCAGTCGAACCTTTGTCGATTAGTTTCAATCCCGAGATCTTCAGTCAAGCGCAAGCCGCCGAACTGGCCGGTCAGTTCGGGGCTTTGTTGACCGCCTTTGATGGCCTTTCCCTCCCCTTGTTCTCCCTGCCGATGCTGAGTGCTGCGGCGCGTGAGCACTGGTTGACGGCGGGCCGTTGTCCGGCTGTGACCGAAGCGGCGACACTCACTGAACGTTTTGAGTCTGCCGTCAAGCGGCGACCGGATCATCCGGCCGTGGTGACCAGTACGGGCACGCTGAGTTACACCGAGCTGGATCAAGCCGCCAATCGTCTGGCCCACTACCTCAATGACTTGGGCGTTGAGCCCGGCGTCATCGTGGCCATCGTCTTGCCCCGGGGGCGGGATCAGGTCACCGCCTTGCTGGCGGTGCTGAAGCAGGGTGCGAGCTATTTGCCGCTGGACCCGTCCACGCCCCCAGCGCGGCTCGGCGCTCTGTTGGAAGATGCCGGTGCCGAAGTCATCATCACCGGTCAAGCCCATCTTGCGGTCGTGATGGCCGGTGACGTGGACGCCGAACTGGTGGTCCTGGAGCGGGATGCCGAAGACATTGCCGAGGCTGCCGCTACCCGGCCTGAGGTTGCCATCACACCCGGCCAGCCCGCCTGCCTGATTTACACCTCGGGCTCCACCGGCAAGCCCAAGGGCGTGATGGTCAGCCATGCCAACCTGAGCCATTATGCCGCCGCCTTTCTTGACCGGGTGGCGTTAGCGCAAGACGCCAGTCTGGCGGCCCTGTCCACCGTCGCCGCCGACCTGGGCTACACCGCCGTGTATGGTGCGCTGTGCAGCGGTCGCACCCTGCGCCTGCTGCCCGAAGCCCATAATCTGGATGCCGCCGGTCTGGCGCAGGCCCTGCGGGACGAACCGGTCACGGCGCTGAAGATCGTACCCTCGCACCTGAAGGCGCTGCTGGCCAGTGAAGGCACGGGCGACTGGCTGCCCGAAGTGCTGATTCTGGGTGGTGAAGCCCTGGACCGGACGCTGATCGAGACGCTACGCCAACGGCGCCCAGACCTTCGAATCTACAATCACTACGGCCCGACCGAAGCCACCGTGGGCGTGCTGTGCGGTGAAGTGCCCGAACGCATTGATGCCGCCGGTGCGCCACTCGGCGAGCCGATGGCGGGGACCATCGTGCACGTACTGGACCCGGCCCTGGAACCCGTGCCGCCGGGTGGAGAAGGGCAGTTATACCTTGGGGGTGACGGCCTGACGCTAGGTTATCACCGACGCGCGGCCATCAGCGCCGAGCGCTACATTCCCGATCCCCATGCTGTTGAGCCGGGTGCGCGGCTGTATCGTAGCGGCGACCGGGTCCGGCGCAACCTGGACGGCAGTTTGACCTTTATCGGTCGGGCCGATGACCAGGTGAAGATCCGGGGACACCGGGTTGAGCCGGGCGAAGTGGCGGCGCAGCTTCGCCAGGCACCGGGCGTGGACGAAGCGATCGTGTTGGTCGTCGACGGCGCCTTGCGGGCCTATCTGGCCGGACGGGAAACCGCAGATTACGCAAGTTGGATTGAATGCCACCTGCCCGAGCCACTGCGTCCGTCCGTCAGCCACTGGCTGGAGGCTTTTCCGCTGACGGCCAACGGCAAAGTGGATCGCCAGGCGCTGAGCGCGCTGCAGCTTAGCGTGGTGGGCGAACAACGCGCCCCCCGCAATGCGGTGGAAGAGCAACTGTTGGGCATCTGGCGGACGCTATTGAAGAACGATGATCTGAGTATCGACGACAATTTCTTTGCCGTGGGCGGGGATTCGATTATCACGATCCAGTTGGTCGCCCGTGCCCGTCAGGCGGGGATTGTGATCACGCCGCAGCAGGTTTTCGAGACCCAGACCGTGGCCGGTCTGGCGGCGGTGGTCGGTGCCGGACGTCAGATCAAGGCCGAGCAGGGCGAGGTCATGGGTGAACTCCCACTAAGCCCCATCCAGGCACGGTTCTTTGAACGGATAACCGAGCAGGAAGCGCACTATTGTCAATCGCGTCTTTTGACTGTGCCGCCCGACCTCGATTGGGCTTGCCTGCGAGAGGCCCTGCATTCGGTAATAACGCATCACGATGCCTTGCGTTTGGTCTATGTGCGCGAGGATCAAGCCATACGTGCCTACCATTTGTCTCCCGCGGAGATTTCGGTCGAAATACTAAGCCGCCGGGTCACGCTGCCGGTTGCTGTCACGACTCCAACCCGGGCTATCAACATAGCCGTGGCGGAAGACCTGGCGGTTTTGAAGCTGAGCGAGTGCCTGCTGCGCATGACCTGGTTCGACCGGGGACCGGATCAGCCCGGCCGCTTGTCCCTGGTGATTCATCACCTCAATATTGATGCTGTCTCCTGGGGTATTCTGATTGAAGATCTTGCTGCTGCTTATCAAGCGCGGCGACGGTCTGAAGCGCCGGAATTGCCGGCGAAGAGCACGGCTTATCGGCAGTGGGCTGAGTCTTTACACGAGTACGCCGGCCATTGGGATGGCGGTGAAGAAATCGATTACTGGGCCGGCAATCAATCACCGTTGACCACCGCAGAGGCGGAGGTTTTGGCCAGCTACCGCGAGGGCGATGGCGTCAACCAGCACCAACAACTGGATGCGGAGACCACGGCCAGCTTGATACAGCAGGCCCGTGATTATTACGACACCGATCTGCAAACGCTGCTCCTGGCGGCCTTTGGGCGTGCCGTGGCTGAAGCTCGGGCAGGCGCGGACATCGTGCTCGAGATGGAAGGTCACGGGCGCCACGTTTACGCCGAAGATCATGATGTATCTCGCACCATCGGGTGGTTCACCGCAATCTATCCGTTGCGCTTGGCCGGTGATCCCATGGCCAGTCCCGCCAAATGGGTCTACCAGGTTCATTCCAGCCTGAAGTCCGTGCCGGGGCGGGGCGTGGGTTATGGCACGCTATGCTATCTAGAGACCGGTGCTGGCGCGGCCGGTGCCACACTTCGCGCCGCAGCGTGCCCGCCTTACAAATTCAATTATTTCGGCCAACTTTCGAACGGTACTGAGAGTGACTTCAGTATCGCGCCGGAATTCCTGGATGGAATGCACGGCGCCCGTCAACGCAAACATCATCTGATGGAACTCAACGTCGCCGTGATTGATGGTTGTTTGCACCTGTTGTGGCGTTATCCCGCGGCGCTGGCTACGGTTTGGTCCGTCCGTGCCACCGCCTGCAGCGACTGGCTTCGAGGGGTCGCAAGAGCCGCCGGTGACGGTGTACGTTATGCGGATTTGGCGGCGGCGGGACTTGATGAAGAAAGCTTCGATGAGCTATTGGATGAATTGGGTTAATTGTCCTAGGAAAAGATGATGGAAAAGCCAGCGCGCGAAAATATACAAACGGTTTACCCGCTCTCTCCCATCCAGCATGGCATGTTGTTTCATACCTTGTTGGAGCCTGGTAGTGGTGTCTATATTCCGCAAACCGTGCTGGCTTTGAATGGCGCTATGGACGAGTCGGCTTTTGCTCGTGCCTGGCAACTCATGATGGACCGAACTGACGTTCTACGGACAATGTTTGTCCGCCTGGATACCGACAAGCCTCTGCAAATTGTGCTCAAGAAAGTCCGCTCGCCGCTGAATATTTTAGACTGGCGTCAGCGTGAGGATCGTCAGGCGGCGCTCAATACCTTGGTCACGGAAGCTTGGCGCAAACCGTTTGAGATCTCCCGCGCGCCTTTATTGCGCCTGACGCTGGTGCGTTGGGGGGAGGACGAATATCGCTTGGTGACTACCTATCACCATGCCCTTTGCGACGGCTGGTCCCTGGCTCTAGTGTTCAATGAGCTCTTTACCGTTTACCAGGCGTTGGCGTCCGGGGAGACCGTCCAACTCGCGCCTCCCCCGGCGTTCAAGGACTACATCCATTGGTTGGGTCGGCAGGTTCGCGAAGCCTCGTTGGTTCACTGGCGGGATTTTTTGGACGGCGCCACGCCCTCGGGCCTGGGTGCCTTGCTACAGTCGACCGCAACGACCCACGGTAATCGGATTGCAGCTAAACATGAAGTGACCTGGGCTGCCGACTCGGCGTTGAACCAACAGCTGCACGCTTTCGCTCAGGAGGCCAGGGTGACCTTGAATATAGTCTTCCAGGCCGTCTGGGCGGTGCTGCTGGCGCGCCTGAATAGTGTTGATGATGTGCTGTTCGGTGCCACCGTCTCCGGCCGGCCGGCGGCTCTGGACGCTGTCGAGCACACGATTGGCCCCTTCATCAACTCAGTACCGGTGCGGGCTCAGGTGCGCGCCGATGCCGAGCTCAGAGTCTGGCTGCAAAGTCTCCAGGCCGCGCAGCCCGAGCGCGATCTACACGCGTATCTGGCGTTGGCGGATATCAAGCAAGCGGCCGGTTTGACTGCCGACCAATTGCCTTTCAACTCGCTGATTATTTTTGAGAACTTCCCGTCGCAGGTGCCGCCGGACGGGCACCCGAATGCGTTGCAAGTCAAGACTTTGTACAACGTCTCACAAAATAACTACCCGCTGTCTGTGGTGATATTTCCGAGTTCGACGCTACACATTAAATACAAGTTCGATCCGACCCGGATCAGCCGTGAATCGGTGGCTGCCCTGAGCGGTCAGTTCGCGATTTTGCTGGGGCAACTGGTCCATCCAGAAACCCGTCAGGTCGGCGACCTAGTTCTGCCCGGCGTGAGCTTCCAGCCCCCGGCCGGAGAGCGAACACCGGGCGATCTCCAGGCGGTGACGCAACGTTTTGCGGCCCAGGTCGAGGCGTCTCCTGAAAGCATTGCGCTGAGCGATGAAGCTGGAAGCTGCACGTATGCTGAATTGGACCGGTGCAGCAGTCAATTGGCGCGTTATTTCGTCGAGCTTGGAGCCGGACCGGGCGAGCAGATCGCCGTGGCGCTGCCTCGGGGACGGTCCCTGATTGAAGCGCTTTTGGCGGCGTTGAAATGTGGAGCGGCTTATGTGCCGCTGGACCCGCAGGCTCCGGTTCACCGGCTGGAGCAGATTTTGACCGATGCCCAACCCGTGATTTTGCTGACGGGTGCCGACCATCTGGATCGTCTTCAGGCCGCCGATTGTGATGCTGAACTGGTAGTGCTCGAACGGGATGGTGAAGATATCGCCGCAGCGGTTGACAACTTGCCGCTACCCACGCCGGATGCCGAGTGGCCCGCGTACAGGATTTACACCTCTGGCTCCACCGGCCGCCCCAAAGGGGTGATGGTGACGCACGGCAATTTAGATGCATATGTCCAAGGTTTGCTGCAGCGGGTTTTTCTGCCTCCGGATGCGCGACTGGCGGCGTTATCCACGGTGGCCGCCGATCTGGGTAACACGGCCATTTTTGGCGCTTTGCTGAGCGGCCGGACCTTGCGCCTGTTGCCTGAGGCCTTGAATCTGGATGCCGCAGCGTTGGCAACTGCGCTTCGGCGGGAGCCCGTGACCGCGTTGAAAATCGTGCCGTCGCATTTGCAAGCCCTGTTGGCTGCCGAACCTACCCGGGATTGGGTGCCGCCTGTCTTGATTCTGGGAGGTGAGGCCATTGCGCCGAAATGGCTGGGCCAGCTGAGGGAGGTCCGCCCAGACGTAGTGATTTATAATCATTACGGACCGACCGAAGCGACCATTGGTGCGTTCTGCGAACTGTTGACCACCAATCTTGATGAAGCACCGTTGGGACTGCCGATGGCCGCCGCCACAGCCCACGTTCTGGATCAGGAACTCAACCCAGTGCCGGTCGGCGCAGTGGGTGAGTTGTATCTTGGGGGGGCAGGACTGGCGCTGGGTTATGCAGGACAAGGTCGCGTCACTTCTGAATATTTCTTGCCCGATCCTTTTAGTCTCACGCCGGGTGCCCGATTGTACCGCACCGGCGATCGGGCCCGGGTCGATCTGGACGGCGTCTTGCATTTCGCCGGTCGGATTGATCACCAGGTCAAGCTCCAAGGCCGCCGGGTTGAGTTGGGTGAGATCGAGGCTGTACTACGTCGGGCGCCTGGAGTTCGAGACGCCGTGGCGCTGCTGAGCGATGGAAAGTTACGGGCTTTTCTTGCCGGGGGCGAGACCCGGGGGGTCAAGAGCTGGATACAGGAGCAGTTGCCCGATTACATGCAGCCAAGTGACTGGCATTGCCTGGCGCAACTGCCTCTGACCGGAAACGGGAAATTGGATCGACAGGCCTTGCGGGCGCTGCCGTGGGCCACCTTGGACTCGACTGGTTACAGCGCGCCTCAGACAGATCTGGAACAAACCCTGGCCAAGATTTGGCAAGAACTGTTGAAGCAGGAACGGGTGGGGATCGAGGCTAACTTCTTTGATCTCGGTGGCAACTCACTGATGTTGATCCAGGCTCACGCCAAGATCAATGCAGTCTGTGAGGGCCATATCGAGATCGTCGACTTATTCCGTTATCCATCCATCAAAAAACTGGCGGTCCACATCGAGCGGCTACAAACGATTACCCCGTTCTCCAATGATACCGGCCGGAACAACGGCGCAGGTACCAACGCGGATGAACTTGCCCGCAGGCGTCAGGCCCAGCAGCGCCAGCAGGCACGGGCAAGAGTAAAGAGGAGAGGTCTGGCATGAAACCGATTTATGATTCTGACGGTGATATTGCCATCGTCGGTATGGCCGGACTCTATCCCGGCGCCCGGACGATCGAGAAGTTCTGGGAGCATTTGAGCCAGGGTGAGGACGCCGCGATTGAGTTCAGCGATGAAGCCTTGCGTGCCGCTGGCGTCACCGATGCAGAACTGGATCGTGATCAGTACGTCAAGCGAGGCTTGGTGCTGGATGGTGCCGAGGATTTTGATGCCGCCTTTTTTCGCTTCACCCCACGCGAAGCTCAGGTGATGAATCCAGAATTAAGGTTGTTGCTCGAGACCTCCCACCATGCTCTGGAAGACGCCGCGATTGATCCCGAACACGATAAAGCCCGGGTTGGCTGCTTTATCGGGATCATGGGCACCAGTTACTTGCAACGTCACATCATTCACAACCCGGCGCTGATCGAGCAGGTAGGCGCCAAAAATATTCAACTGGGTAACGATGCCAGCTTCAGCGCGACTCATGTCGCGTACCGGTTGAATTTGCGTGGTCCCGCCATGGGGCTGGCCACGGCGTGTTCCACTTCACTGGTGGCGACCCATCTGGCACGACAAAGTCTGTTGAATTACGACTGTGATGTCGCTTTGGTGGGTGGCTCGCATCTGGCCGTCAATCACGGTCGTGGCTATCTCTATCAGGAAGGCGGGATCCATGCCCGCGATGGTTATTGCCGACCCTTTGACCACCGAGCCTCTGGCACCATCAGTGGCAGTGGTGTGGGTGTCATTGTACTGAAGCGGCTGTGCGATGCTCAAGACGATGGCAATAGTATTGTCGCAGTGATCAAGAGCACGGCCATCAATAACGATGGCGCTGATAAAGTCGGCTTTACCGCGCCTGGTTTGAATGGCCAGGCTGCGGTAATTAATGAAGCCCTGGCCCTGGCAGATATTCGAGCCGACGCCATTGGGTATCACGAATGTCATGGCACTGGCACGGCACTAGGCGATCCGATTGAAATCGCCGCTTTGACCCAGGCTCACCGTCATAGCAGTGAGCGGATCGGCTACTGCGCTTTGGGCGCGCTCAAAGCCAACTTTGGCCATATGGCGGCCACGGCCGGTGTCGCGGGATTGAGCAAGGCGGCCTTGGCGCTGCAGCGGCAGTCGATTCCGCCGCTGATTCACTTCGAACAGGCCAATCCTGAATTGCGCTTGTCAACAACCCCCTTTGTCGTTCCCACCGAGCGCCGGGCCTGGCCCCGAGCGGAGCAGCCTCGATATGCCTCGGTCAGCGCCTTCGGTATGGGGGGCACCAATGCCCATGCCATTCTGTGCGAGGCGCCCGCTCAGGTCGAGGCACCGACTCGTCGCCAGTGGCATTTATTACCGTTTTCGGCCAACGATGCTCAGGCTTTGAAGGGCCAGCGCGATGCGCTCAAGCGGTGGGGACAGGACCGTTCAGCCAGCACTCTGGCCGATGCCGCCCAAACGCTGACTCAGGGCCGCCGACGCCTGGGCTGGCGAGACTACTGGGTCGTCGGTCCGGAAGGTCAATGGCATGGGGGTCCGGCGGCGACGGTCGCCGAAGATCTTCGAATGGTGTGGATGTTTCCGGGGCAGGGCTCGCAATACCCGGGCATGGGTCGGGATTTATACGCCAGAGAACCGGCCTATCGCCAGGCTATGGATGAGTGTTTGGCTCTGCTGGAAGATTCCATTGACCAGGATTTGCGACACTTGCTGCTGAGTGCCGATGCCGAGGATCCGGCGGAGCAGGAATGTCTGCGGGAAACCGATATCGCCCAGTGCGCTTTGTTTTGCGCCAGTTACGCGATGGCGCGCTTATGGCTGGCTTATGGCCTGCGCCCCACGGGGATGATCGGCCACAGCATTGGTGAATATGTGGCGGCGGCCGTGGCCGAGGTCGCGTCCCTGTCTGTGGTCTTGGGATGGGTTCGGCAGCGGGCGGGGCTGATGAGAAACGCGCCGGCTGGCGCGATGCTGTCCATCAATGCATCGTTGACTCAGGTCGAGAATATAATCGCAGATGTTGATACCTGGGATGTAGCCGCTATCAATACCCCGGACAGTTGTGTGCTGTCAGGGGACATCGATACCATCGAGACGCTTGAAGAGCGCCTGCAAAAAGCCGGAGTCGCCACAAAGCGCGTCTTCGCCTCGCGGGCATTCCACAGTCGTTTGATGAGCGGGGCCGCCTCAGCCTTCAAGCCGGATGTAGCTGAAGTTCGGGCCCCGCAGATAGCCTATGTCTCGAATTTGGACGGTCAGCCGGTCACCGAGGCACGATTGCGTGAGCCGACTTATTGGGTCGATCACTTGCGCCAGACCGTTCGCTTTGCCGACGGAGTCCGCACTTTGGCCGCGCAAGGCCCGACCGTGTTTCTTGAAGTCGGGCCCGGCCAGGCGCTGACCCGGACGCTCGGTGCCGACCGCGCGTTGGATGCCACGGCAGTCATTCCGTCGATGCGTCATATCTATTCTTGCGAACCGGATGAGGCGGTTTTACTACAGGCCATTGGCCGCCTTTGGACTCACGGCATCGAGCTTGCGGCAGAAAGGCGCTATGAGGGCGAAGCGCGGCGTTTGATTTCGCTGCCACCCTATCCCTTTACTCGACGACGCCATGCTCTGGAGCCGGCGGAAACGTCGACGTCGCGGCCTGTGCAGGACACGGT
>JAIVHD010000389.1 GCA_020201235.1 Lysobacteraceae bacterium | reverse complement strand
GACCATCGCCGACCTGGCCAGTGAAGACGCCTCTGTGGTCATGGGCACGGTCATCGATCCGGATATGAACGACGAGATTCGTGTGACCGTGGTCGCAACCGGGCTTGGACGAAAACACCCCGCGCGCCAGGAAAAACCAATGAAGATCGTGCGCACCGGCACGGATGATCGCCCCGTATTCGAAGAAGACGAGATCGATGCGCCGGCTCAGCCAAGCCGGGAACGCGACAGTGGTTCGCGCCAGAGCATCGAACAAAAAGAGCTCGAATACCTGGACATCCCGGCCTTTCTGCGCAACCAGGCGGACTGATCCGGGAGAATTACCGGACGGGTCGGTTGTGGTTTAGGCCGGAGTCGGCCTGAGCGGCACGAATTCCCGCTTTTGTTCTCCGCGGCGGGTTGATCGTGCAGCGGGTCGAATACCCACCCCGGCGGAGGCGAATCGCCGCGTCGCCCCGGGCTGGTGATTCCTGCGGCTTGGAGTAAACCCGCGTTGCCGACTGTCCGAATAGCGCACCGGTCCGATCCACCATTCCCCTGCTGCGACGTCGTCAGGCCCTGCATTGGGACGTTTCGTTCGATCGCCCATCCTCACCGGACGGGCGAGCATATTACCTGTGCGCTCGGTCGCGAAACACTCCATCTACGGCGGCTGACAGTGTCTCGCTACGGACGGATGGTAAGTCGGGTTGAAATGAAATAATCAGTGAGCTGATCTCAACTCTGTGCTAACCTTGATAAGATTTGCGGGAGCCTTGGGCATAAGTGATTGAATCAACGATCAAACAAAGAACCCTGAAGAATGTCATTCGGGCCACCGGTGTGGGCATGCACAACGGCGAGAAGGTCGTGATGACGCTTCGGCCGGCCCCGGTCAACACCGGGATTGTGTTTCGCCGGGTCGATCTGGATCCGACTTTTGAAATCAAGGCGCAGCCCGACAGCGTTGGTGACACGGCATTGTCGACCACGCTGATTGGCAAGGATGGGACCCGGGTCGCGACCATCGAACACCTGATGTCGGCGTTGGCCGGAATGGGAATCGATAATCTCTACGTCGACCTCAGTGCCTCCGAAGTGCCGATTATGGATGGCAGTGCCGGTCCGTTTGTGTTTCTGATCCAGTCCGCCGGCATCGCCGAGCAGGCTGCGCCGAAACGGTTTATTCGCATCAAAAAGGCGGTTGAACTGGTCGACGGCGACAAATGGGTTCGATTCGAGCCCTATGACGGATTTCGCGTTTCGTTCGAAATCGCGTTTGATCACCCGGTATTTCAGCGGCGAAATTGCAAGGTTGATCTGGATTTCTCCACGACTTCGTACCTTAAGCAAGTCGCGCGCGCGAGAACCTTCGGATTCGTGCGCGACATCGAGTTTCTGCGCCAGCGCAACCTCGTGCTGGGCGGCAGCCTCGACAATGCGGTGGTCGTCGATGACTACCGCGTGCTCAATGTCGACGGCCTTCGCTACGAGGACGAATTTGTCAAGCACAAAGTGCTCGATGCGATCGGCGATCTGTATTTACTGGGGGCCAGCCCGCTTGGCCGTTTTATCGGCTACAAGTCCGGACACGAACTCAACAACGGTCTTTTGCGCCTGATTCTAGCGCGCGAGGATGCCTGGGAGGAAGTGACCTTCGATGAAACAGCGCACGCCCCGATTTCCTATCTGCAGCCGGCCCAAGCGTTTTGAAGACCGCCGCGCCGGCGTGCGCGGCATCACTGTTGCAGACGCAACCCCGGCACCACCACCACACGCGTGCTCCGAAGCGGAGCCGGCCACAGCGTTCTGACCTGGTCGAGAATGCTGTGAGCATGCAGCCGTGCCTGGGTGGCGCGCGCCGGCGATGCGGCGGCCAGTACCAGACAGTCGCCCTCGATGCAGGCGATGGCGATTTCACCGCGTGAACTGACCGGCAGCATCGGCTGGATGCGACGGTTCAGGGCCAGATAGAGTTCGGCCTTGCGCAGGGCGGAGGCCAGGCCAGTCTGACCGCGCGTGATTTCGCGAATCCGCGCCCAGCCCGATTGGTTTTCAGCAGGTGGCTTCATCGTGCAAACGTTGTCCGTTTTTTATTCCTGGTGAATAAGCCGGGATCATGCTTGACGCGCATAATCAACCGGCTGACGCATGCGGTTCAGCGCGATGTGGTGGCTCGACAGAGCCGGACATCCGGCCGTCTCGATGAACTCGGCAAGCAGCCCCGATTGCTCAAAAAACTGTGAAAGCATCCGCCAACCCAGGCAATGGAAACGATATGTTCAAGAACCTGATTACCCGCATCGTCGGCAGCCGCAACGAGCGACTGCTCAAGACCCTGCAAAAGAAAATCCAGCGAATCAATGATCTGGAGGCGGAAACCAAGAAGCTTGGCGATGATGAACTGATCGAGATGACCCGGCGCTTCAAGCAGCGCTACCGTGACGGCGAATCGCTGGAAGACTTGCTGCCCGAGGCCTTTGCGGTGGTGCGCGAGGCTTCGGTTCGCACGCTCGGCCTTCGCCATTTTGATTCGCAATTGGTCGGCGGCATGGTTTTGCACCAGGGCAAGATTGCCGAAATGAAAACCGGCGAGGGCAAGACGCTGGTCGCGACGCTGGCGGTCTACCTGAATGCCCTGACCGAAAGGGGCGTGCACGTCGTGACTGTTAACGACTACCTTGCGCGGCGCGATGCCGAGTGGATGGGGCCGGTCTACAGCGCCCTCGGGCTGACTTTTGGGGTTTCGGTGCCGGGCATGAGCGCGGCCGCCAAGCGGGCCGCCTACGCTGCCGACATCACCTATGGCACCAACAACGAATTCGGCTTCGATTATTTGCGCGACAACATGGCGTTTTCGCTTGAACAGAAAGTCCAGCGCGGACAATATTTCGCAATCGTTGACGAGGTCGATTCGATCCTGATCGACGAGGCAAGGACGCCGCTGATCATTTCCGGGCCGGCCGATGAAGGCCCGGAGCTGTATGTCAAGATCAACCGGATCGTGCCGAAGCTGACGCCGCAAACCGAAGAAGAGGGGCCGGGAGACTTTTCGCTGGATGAGAAATCGCGCCAGGTGCACCTGACCGAAGAGGGCATGGCGCAGGTCGAGGATCTGCTGGCCCAAGCCGGCCTGCTCGGGGAAAACGAAAGCTTGTACGACGTCCAGAATCTGGCGTTGATGCATACGCTCAATGCCTGCCTTCGGGCCCATCACCTGTTTAACCGCGATGTCGACTACATCATCAACGACGGCGAAATCGTCATTGTCGACGAGTTCACCGGGCGTACCATGCCTGGACGACGCTGGTCCGATGGCCTGCACCAGGCGATCGAGGCCAAGGAAGGGGTTCCGATCCAGCGCGAAAACCAGACGCTGGCCTCGATTACCTTCCAGAATTACTTCAGACTGTATGAAAAGCTTTCGGGCATGACCGGCACGGCCGATACCGAAGCCTACGAATTCCAGACCATCTACGGGCTGGAGGTGGTCGCCATTCCGACCAACAAGCCAATGATCCGCCAGGATAACCCCGACCTGGTATTTCTGACCCGCGAGGAGAAGTTTCGCGCGATCATCGAGGATATCAAGCAGCGCGCTGCCGCCGGCCAGCCGTCGCTGGTCGGCACCACATCGATCGAGACCTCCGAGCTGCTGTCCGTAGAACTCGGCAAGGCCGGTCTAAAGCACGAAGTGCTCAACGCCAAACAACACGAGCGCGAAGCCCAGATCATCGCCCAGGCCGGTCGTCCTGGTGCGGTCACGATCGCGACCAACATGGCCGGCCGGGGCACCGATATCGTGCTGGGCGGCAGCCTGGCCGCAGAGCTTGCCGATCTTGGCGAGGGCGAGCCGGAAAGCAAGGTTCAGGAAGTCACACAGGATTGGCAGCAGCGGCACGACCGGGTGATCGAGGCAGGTGGCCTGCACATCATCGGAACCGAGCGACACGAATCCAGGCGCATCGACAACCAGTTGCGAGGCCGCTCCGGGCGTCAGGGCGACCCGGGATCGAGCCGCTTTTACCTGTCGCTGGAAGATAATCTGATGCGCATCTTCGCGTCCGATCGGCTTGGCGGCATGATGCAAAAACTCGGCATGCAGGACGGCGAGGCCATTGAGCATCCATGGGTTACCCGGGCGATCGAAAATGCCCAGCGCAAGGTCGAGGCACACAACTTCGACATGCGTAAAAACCTGCTCGATTTTGATGATGTCGCGAACGATCAGCGGCGCGTGATCTACGCTCAGCGCAACGAATTGATGGAAGCCGACGACGTCAGCGACTACATCGAGGAGATGCGCCTGGAGGTGTTCGACGAATTGTTCAGCCGCTATATTCCGCCCGAATCGATCGAAGATTTGTGGGACCCGGAAGGTCTGGAAAAAACCCTGGAGGGTGACTTTGGTATCCGCGCACCCATTCGCGATTGGCTCAAGGCCGAAGACGACCTGGCCGAGGAAGGCCTGCGCCAGCGAATCACGGAAATGGTCGAGGCGCACTTCAAGGCCAAAGAAGAGGAAACCGGCAGCGAGGTCATGCGGCATTTCGAGAAGGCCGTGATGCTCAATGTGCTCGACCAGCAATGGAAGGAACACCTGGCAAGCATGGATTACCTGCGCCGGGGCATCCATTTGCGCGGCTTTGCGCAGAAAAAGCCGCAGCAGGAGTACAAGCGCGAGGGTTTTGAGATGTTCACCCAGATGCTCGGCAGCATGCGCCTGGAAGTCATGAAGATTTTGGCGCGGGTTCAGGTCC
>JAIVHD010000388.1 GCA_020201235.1 Lysobacteraceae bacterium | reverse complement strand
CGCCATCACCGACGAATACTTCGGCGATACCTTCGTTTATTTCGAAGAGGTCGAGATTCCGGTGCTGTTATCGCGGCCAGCCGGCGCTGCCAGGCACCTGGCCCTGACCGCGCGCTTTCAAGGCTGCCAGACCGATGGCATCTGCTACCCGCCGATGGAGCGCGTCGTGTCGGTCAGCCTGCCGGCGGCCGCCGAAGCTGTCGCCACGCCCGGCGGTACGATTACTGAACCGCAGCCGGCCGAACCGCGGCCGGCAATCAACGTGGCCGGCAGCGACACGCCGCCTGCAACAACGAACGCGGCGCTGGATGATGCCGCCGACGGCCCGCTGGACGATGGCGCAGGCGATGCTGCTATCGGCGGACCTGCGACCGAAAGCGAACAAGACCGTCTGGCCCGATTCATCACCGAACAACCGCTTTTCGTCACCATGCTGCTGTTTGTTCTGCTCGGAATCGGCCTGGCATTCACGCCCTGCGTGTTCCCGATGATTCCGATCCTGTCGGGCATCATCGCCGGCGAGGGCGACCAGATCACGCGCGGCCGCGCGTTTGCGCTGTCGCTGGTCTACGTGCTGGCCATGGCCCTGACCTACACCGCAGTCGGCGTGGTTGCCGCGCTGATGGGCTACAACGTCCAGGCGGCGTTCCAAAACCCCTGGATTCTCGGCGTGTTCGCACTGATCTTTGTGCTGCTGGCGCTGGCCATGTTCGGTTTTTACAACTTGCAACTGCCCAGTTCCTGGCAGGCGAAGCTAACCGAGGTTAGCAATCGGCAATCTGGTGGCAAGCTGCTTGGCGCCGGCATCATGGGCTTTTTCTCGGCCCTCATTGTTGGCCCCTGCGTAACCGCCCCGCTGATCGGCATCCTGATTTTTATCTCGCAAACCGGCGATGCGGTCCTCGGCGGTAGCGTGCTGTTCGCTTTGAGCATTGGCATGGGCCTGCCGTTGCTGGCCATCGGCATTGGCATGGGCCACTGGCTGCCGCGGGCCGGCGGCTGGATGGAGGGCGTCAAGGCGGTCTTCGGGGTCGGCCTGCTGGCACTGGCGATCTGGATGCTCGAACGCGTCCTGCCGGGCGGCGTGACGATGCTGCTGTGGGGCATTCTGGCCATTTCCAGCGGCGTTTATCTCGGGGCGCTCAACGGTCGCGCTGCCGGCGACAGCGGCTGGACCCGGCTGTGGCAAGCACTCGGCGTGGTGCTGCTGCTGTTTGGCGCATTCCAACTGGCCGGTTCGGCCGCCGGTGGAAAGGACTGGTTGCGGCCGCTGCAGCCGTTTACCGGCGGCGCAGCCGGCACTGTCACCGGCAGCAGCAACGCGGCAAAGCCTGAATTTACAACGGTCAAAAACCTTGAAGCCCTGAACCGCGCGTTGGCTTCTGCGCGTCAACCCGTGTTTCTCGATTTTTACGCCGACTGGTGTGTCGACTGCAAACGCATGGAGCGCACCACGTTTCCCGATCCGGCGGTCAGTCAGGCCATGCAGTCGTTCGACCTGCTCAAGATCGACATGACCGATTTCGACGCCGAAGACCAACAGGTGCTCAATGCTTTTGGCTTGCATGGACCGCCTGCCTACCTGTTTTTCAGTAGCGCCCGGGAGCTGGAGGGTTTTCGAATGTACGGATTCATGTCACCGGATGAATTTTTGGCACATCTCAATCAGGTAGGGCAGGCCGCGCGGTGAGGAATGTCCTGATGCTGCTGGCGGCTTCAATCGCCGGACTGGCGATCGGCATTGGCGCGGCCTGGCTGACGCGTTCGAGCGATGGCGGATCGCAATCGACGCCGGCGCAGCTCAAGGTCGGTGACTCCCGGCCAGAGTTCGAGCATGCCGGTATTTACGGCCAGCTCTGGCGGACATCGGATTTTGACGGCAAACCGCTGCTGGTCAACTTCTGGGCCACCTGGTGCGCGCCGTGCGTGCGCGAAATGCCGCTGCTGCAGGAAATCGCCGAGGAGAACGTGAATTCGTTGCAGGTCATCGGCGTGGCCATCGACGAACCCGGCGCGGTTCGCGGCTTTATTGAGGGCCTGGGCATCGATTATCCGATCCTGATTGGAACGAGCGACGTGCGCGCGACGCTGCAGGCCTATGGCAATCGCGGCGGCATGCTGCCCTATACCGCGCTGGTGGATGCCGGGGGCATCGTTCGATGGCTGCATCTCGGCGAGCTCAAGCCAGATGAAGTGCGGCGGCAAGTCACGGCGGTCCTATAAGCCCGGCTAAACGGTCTCTGGTTCGCAATTTCTCCGAAAATGTCGTCAACGTCTGGAAATTGACGCGCATTTCAGGCAAACTCGCAAGCTCTTGACCTGATCTGAGTCCGAAACCGGCTCAATGGACTCTTGCCCGATGAGAATTTTGGTGTTGCACGGCCCCAATCTGAACCTTCTCGGTGTGCGCGAGCCCGCGATTTATGGCAGCCAGACGCTGACCGAGATCGACGCGCGACTGGCCGCCGATGCGGCCCGAGCCGGTTGCCGGATCGACTCGTTTCAGTCCAACGCCGAACATTTGCTGGTCGAGCGCGTGCAACAGGCAATGAACGACGGAACCGACGGCATTCTGATTAACCCGGCGGCCTTCACGCATACCTCCATTG
>JAIVHD010000387.1 GCA_020201235.1 Lysobacteraceae bacterium | reverse complement strand
GCCTTGCCGGCATTCAGTTCGCCGCTGTCGGGCTTGAGTGCGAGCGCGTTGTCAAAGCACTGCAGCGAAAAATCGAGTTGGCCTTGCAGGTGAAACACGCGGCCTAGCGAATTTTGTGCCACGACGCTTTGCGGGTCGAGCTTGACCGCCTTGAGCGCATGCGGGTAGGCGGCTTCAATTTCGTCCTGCTCAATCAGTGCTCGGGCCAGTGCAGCAAGTGCCGGCACGTGCGAGTCGCTGGCGCGCAGTGCGGTTTTTAGTTCACCGGTGGCGCGCTTGAAATCGCCGGTCATCAGCGAGACCAGGCCCAGTGCCGTGCGTGCCTCGACGTGATTCGGATCCAGCGCCACGGCTTGTGCAAATTGCTCGCGCGCAAGCCCTGGCTGCATGCTGTCGGTCAGCAGGCGGCCGTAGTAATAATGGGTCGCTGGCTGGCCATCGCCCAGTTCGACCGCGCGCCTGAGCTTTTCGAAGGCGCCGTCGACATCGCCCAGGCCATGTCGGCAAAGGCCCAGCAGCAAGGCGTATTGCCAGTTATCCGGGTCGCGGGACTGGAGCCGACGGTATAGCTTTTCGGCTTCGCCGAAATTGCCCGATTGGTAAAGTTTGATCGCGTGCCGGCTCAGATCGGCGTCAGGTGCTGACATTGAGTTTCCTTGATAAGTCGTTCACGATTCGCTGCTCTATCCAGGATTCGAGCCGCCAGTTCGATAAAAAGCCGCAGTGGCCGCCGTTTTTCCAGATTTCGAGTTCCAGAGCCGCCGGTCGTGGCAAGCTGTGAAAATCCGAGATGGGTATGATCGGATCGTCGGCTGCGGTGATAATCAGGCTGGAGACCGTCAAGCCCGCAAGATAATCGCCGGCGATCGAGTAGCCTTCCAGGTAGGCATCGAGATTCTCGAAGCCGGTGTAATCCTCGACCAGCTGCCGGGTCTGATCGGCCAGCTTGCGAAGCTTCAGCCACGACTCGAGATTGTACCTTTCCGGATAGAGCTGCTGCTTGCGCTTTAGCGATCGTCGCCACTTGCGCACGAAATACTGTTCATAAACCGGCCATCCGGCAGCCAGCGCGTCGAGCACCTTGCGAGGCCGGATCACCGGGCTTACCGCAATTACGTGACGCAGTTCGATACCGTTGGCCGGGGCCTGTCGCGCCACGCGCAGTGCGAAGTTTCCGCCCAGCGAAAAACCCGCCAGAAAGACCTCACCAGCATGCGCCGAGGTGATCATGCCGACCGCATCCAGCACCTCTTGCAAACGGCAGGAGTGGAACAGGCCGGGGTTGAGGTGATGCGAACTGCCGTGGTCGCGGAAGTTCAGCCTGAATGTTGCAAAGCCCGCGCGGTCCAGCGCGGTCGAAGAATCCAGCAGGTAATTCGATTCGGAGCTGCCCTCCCAGCCATGCAGCAAAATCACCAACGCACCATTGGGTGTCTGCGCCTGGTTGCGATAGCCGAGTAGATGGACCCCCCTGGGCGTTGAGATAACCTCGCGCTGGCTACGGTCGAGATAGGCGCGCGAACGTTTCCGAACCCGAAGTTTGCGCCACGGGCTGGAGGTCAGCAAGGACTGCAGATGCGGGTTGGCCAGCAGCCCGTGCGGCGCGAACGCCAGCGGATCAGCACGCCGCAGCATGGCCGTACAGTTCGGTGACCTGGACCTGCGCGCGGCGTGCCAGCTCGCTACGTCGGCCGTCTGTGGCGACGATCGGCTGGCCGACGATGATCTGGCCTTCGCAGCCCGGGCGCGCCAGCATCGAAAACAGCAGGCCCAGAAAGCTGGTGCCGGGGCCGAACACACGCTCTGCATGAATATCACCGTCGCGCCAATATCGGATCGCAACCGGAACGATTGCGACCTCGCAGCGAACCGCCGGGCCCATCAGGCGGGCATGAAATTTGCCGACGCCGCGGGTCGTGCTGATGCCGGCCTCCGGGAACACGCCAACGACCTTGCCGCGGCGAAGCAGGGCTGCCATGCGGCGGCCTGCCCGGCGGCGCGATGACTCGCAGCCGCGCTCGATGAAGATGGTTCCGACCATGCGCGCCACCGCGCCAATCAACGGCCAGCTACGAATGCCGTCCTTGGCGACCAGCCACATCGGCTCGGCGGCATGCAAAAGTGGAATATCGAACCAGCTGATGTGATTTGCGACGACCAGATAGGGTGGTTTGGGCAGGCTGCCGATTAGGCGCAGACGCATCCCGAGTACCGTCACCATGATGCGGCCATAGCGCCGCTGGGCGCGTCGGCCGAGGGGCTGCCCGGCCAGTGGCCAATCTCGAATGCCGGGCATTAGCGTCAGCAGCAGGATCGGCAAGCCGGGCACACAAAGCAGCAGCAGTGCCGGTAGACGGTAAACATAGCGCCAGGGCTGAAATGGCCCGATTGGTGGCGCCTGGGTCGATTGCATATCGGGTTCGGCGGCGCTTATGCGCCGATCGTCATGCGGCGCGCTGCCGGCCGTCGGCTGTATACGCGGGTCGTCGCCGCAGGCGCTGCCGAGCGCGCAAATACCCGAGGATTACGGTTGTGAATCCAAGGTGCAGCGGGCACGAACTTTGCAGCGCGCCAGCATGCCGGCAAATGATCGTGGCAGCAGCGGTTGCGCGATCGACGCCGGGCCTGGCCAGACCGGCTACGCAGCCCCGGCCACGCTTGCGGCGCAAAATCGATCAGCCAGGATAAATTGGGATTATCACGCATAATTCGATACACTAGAGCGCTTTGGTTTACAAACGTTATTTTATCCCGCCTGTGGGCATGAATCGGAAACCAGCGCATTGAATGTCGATAATACCCATCAAGTAAGGCTGACTGAAAGCGGCAAGCGGTTTTCCGTGCGCCAGGGAGAAACCGTGCTCGCTGCGGCCTTGCGGCAGGGCATCATGCTGCCGTACAGTTGTCGAAACGGGACCTGTGCCAGTTGCACTTGCCAGCTCAAGAGCGGCTCGGTCGAATACCCGTTTAACCCGCCGGTCGCGCTCGAACCGGGTGATCTGGCCGATGGTCGCATCCTGGCCTGCCAGGCGACCGCCGCCAGCGATCTGGAAGTCGTCGCCACGGAAATTGAGCAGGTCGCCGATATTCCGGTTCGCCTGCTGCCGGCCCGGGTTGAGAGTATCGACGAGTTGACCCCCGATGTACGCCGGCTTCGGCTGAAGTTGCCGCGCGGCAAACGGCTGCAGTTTCTTGCCGGCCAGTATATGGATATCCTGCTGCCGGGTGGCAAGCGACGGGCGTTTTCGATCGCATCCAGCCCGAGTCGGGAAGCCTTTCTGGAGCTGCACGTGCGGTATGTTGACGGCGGCGGTTTTACCGGACACGTCTTCGACGGTATGCATGCAGGTGAAATCCTGCGACTGGAAGGGCCGCTGGGTACTTTTTTTATTCGTCTAAACAGCCCTCGGCCGATACTCATGATGGGCGGCGGGACCGGTTTTGCGCCGCTCAAGGCCATGATTGAGGATTTGATCCATGCCGGCGATGCCCGGCCGATTCGCCTGTATTGGGGTGTGCGCCGCGAGCCCGATCTGTATGCCCGCGAACTGATCGATGAATTTGCCCATCATCATGCGGATTTCAGCTTTGTACCGGTGTTGTCCGAACCCTCGCCGGGCTGGCGCGGACGGACGGGCCTGGTGCATCTGGCACTGCTGGAAGATTACCCCGACCTGTCTTCATTTGAAATTTACATGAGTGGGCCGCCGGCCATGGTCAACGTCGCGCGAAAGACCTTTCTGGCCGCCGGCGGCAGCGAGTCTCACCTGCACTATGATTCGTTCGATTTCGCGCCCGACGTGCCCCCGGCCGCAGGCTCCTAGAAGCCTCATGAGCCCCAAACCTGGCATCGACTGCGCGCCAAGCTTTCGGTTCGATATGGGTTGACGGCAGGCAAGCCGGTCAATAGGCTTTGTAGCTTTTTTCTTCGGTGATGGTCGATCCAAGCGCATCGTTAATCGCGCGCTTGACCGCAGCGCGCCGGTCGTTGGTCTTGTAGACAGCACGAGCCAGCTCAATAAAGTGCGCGCCGAAGTCCGAATCTCGCTCACAATCACGGATGGCGTCTTCGATTTCCCACAAGGCCTCGTTGATTCGTTTAAGTTCGTCTTTCAGGTGCTCCAAATCCGGCTTCGGGCTGATGCCGGGCCGGCTTGCATCGTCGTCAACGGCC
>JAIVHD010000169.1 GCA_020201235.1 Lysobacteraceae bacterium | reverse complement strand
CTCCCTTACCAAGGGAGTGCTCTACCGCCTGAGCTACGTGGGCGAATCACTTCGCCTGATTTCAAAACCCGGTCGCAACCCGTTGGTAGCTGGAGCGGGTGAGCGGACTCGAACCGCCATCATCAGCTTGGAAGGCTGAGGTTCTACCGTTGAACTACACCCGCGCACCTTCACCGGGAAACGTCCGCACAAACTGGTGGAGGGGGCAGGATTCGAACCTGCGAAGGCTTAGCCAGCAGATTTACAGTCTGCCCTCGTTGACCGCTTGAGTACCCCTCCGATAATGAAACGACAAAACTTGTGTATACGCGCCCTGATCGTTTTCAGACGAAGCCCGCAATTGTCGTCTAAAAATCACGTTCCGTCAAGGGGAAATCAGGAATTTCTCGCCGTTGATCGCCAACACCTACTCTCAAACGCTCCACAATAGGCTTAGGACAGCCGCACGCTCCGGTCGGGGGCTCCGATAGGCCGTTCTGGATTGGGTTCAAGCGTGAGCGGGCCCCTGCCCGGGCGGCCGGATACGGCGCAGACGAATCAACCGGCTGCCCCACCAACTGTGAAGCTCTCGCCGCAGCCGCATTCATCGGTCACATTCGGGTTTTCGAACTCGAACATCCGGTTAAGGCCTTGTTGAACGAAATCGATCCGGGTTCCCGCCACCATCGGCAGAACCTCCTGATCGACCACGACCCGAACCCCGCGGTCTTCGAAAATGGCGTCACGCTCGGTCACATCTTTGGCCAGACCAACCTCGTAAGCCCAGCCGGAGCACCCGGTCTTTCGCACTCCCAGGCGCAAACCGAGACCACCTTCGGCCTGGATGAACTGTTCGACCCGCTTGGCGGCCGATTCTGAAAGCGATATTGCAGCGTTTGACATCATTGCGCTCACTGAGGATCGGAAAAGCCCGAATAGCCGGAGACAAGCCGGAATGTTCTCATCACCCGCATTCTATCATTTAGAATACGGCGATTGATAATTCGCACGAGGCCGTAGACCACACGGCAACCAGGATCGACGGCAGAATCAGACCGGATGCGACAACCTGATACGATGAGACAGATCGGTCCGTAAATCGTTCCGGTCGGCTTTACCCATCAGTTGCATAAATTTACGAGTGCGAGAGCCCGGAAACGCTGCTATACCGGGCAGCGTAGCGGTCTCACGACGGAAATTTATGCAACAGATGGGTTTACCCCACATCGTCAACCCCAAACAAGAGCAAATCTAATGAGCGAGACTTCCATTCAGTCCGTGCTGGCCGGCGACGTGCCAGTCGGGACACCACTGACGATCCAGGGCTGGATTCGAACCCGGCGCGATTCCAAGGCCGGCTTTTCTTTCCTGCAGGTCAACGATGGCTCCTGTCTCGCTAATTTGCAGGTGCTTGCAAATAATTCGCTTTGCAATTACGAAAATGAAATCAAACACTTGACCAGTGGCTGCTCGGTCTCCTGCGTGGGCCTGCTGGTCGAGTCCAGGGGACGCGGCCAATCGGTCGAGCTCCAGGCCAGCGAGGTCAATATCGCGGGCTGGGTCGCCGATCCCGACAGCTATCCGGTTCAACCCAAACATCACAGCTTCGAATTTCTGCGCAGCGTGGCCCACCTGCGCCCACGTACCAACACCTTCGGTGCCGTGACGCGGGTTCGTCACGCAGCCGCCAAAGCCGTCCACGACTACTTTGATGCCAACGGTTTTTGCTGGATCAACACGCCGATCATCACGGCGTCCGACGCCGAAGGTGCCGGCGAGCTTTTTCGGGTCAGCACGCTTGACCTCGCTAACATCCCGCACGACCCATCGGGATCAGTCGATTTCAGCAAAGATTTTTTTGGCCGTGAAACCTTCCTGACCGTGTCCGGCCAGCTTAATGTCGAGGCCTATTGCCTGGCAATGAGCAAGGTCTATACCTTTGGACCGACGTTCCGCGCCGAAAACTCCAACACGGCCCGACACCTGGCCGAATTCTGGATGATCGAGCCGGAAATTGCGTTTGCCGACCTTGACGACCTGGCCGTATTGGCGGAGGATTTCCTGAAGTCGGTTTTCAAGACCATTCTGGAAAGAAGCCCGGAAGACATGGCCTTTTTCGCCAAGCACATCGAAGCAAACGCCGTGAGCCGACTGGAAACCCTGATTGAACGGCCTTTTGTGCGAATGGACTATGCCGAGGCCATCCAGATTCTGGCCGGCTGCGGCGCGAAATTTGAGTACCAGCCACGCTGGGGCCTTGACCTTCAAACCGAGCATGAGCGTTATCTGACCGAGAAACACTGCCAGGCGCCGGTCATCGTCAAGAATTATCCGACCGAGATCAAAGCGTTCTACATGCGCCTGAACAATGACGAAAAAACGGTCGCGGCGATGGATGTGCTGGCACCAGGCATCGGCGAAATCATCGGCGGAAGCCAGCGCGAGGAGCGCCTGGATGTTTTGAAAAGCCGCATGCACCCCGAGCAACTGGAGACATCAACCTACGACTGGTTCCTGGATCTACGCCGTTACGGCACGGTCCCGCATGCCGGGTTCGGCCTGGGCTTCGAGCGCCTGCTGAACTACGTGACCGGCCTGAACAACATTCGCGACGTTATCCCCTATCCGCGCACG
>JAIVHD010000168.1 GCA_020201235.1 Lysobacteraceae bacterium | reverse complement strand
GGGCCGCACGTCGATGCCTATGATGTTTTCCTGGCCCAGGCCGCCGGCAGCCGCCGCTGGGAGCTTGCGGCCAATTTCCAGCCCGATCTGGACGCGGATTTCGAACTCGCCATCCTGCGCAAATTCAAGGCCGAGGTCAGCTGCGTGACCCAGCCGGGCGACACGCTCTATATTCCCGCCGGCATTGCCCACCACGGCATCGCTCAGCAGAGCAGCCAGACCTGGTCGATTGGTGTGCGCGCGCCGTCGTCTGCTGAGTTGCTGGCCGAGCTGGCGGCCTTTCTCGGCGAACACGAAGCACGCCTGCCGCGGCTCAACCCACTGAAGTACGACACCGAGCGGGCCGAGCGGATTGATCAGACTTTGCTGCAGCATGCCCGACGGCTGTTGACCCAGGCGGTGCAGCTCGACGACGATTCGCTGACCAGCTGGCTCGGGCAGACCTTGACGGCATACCGGCAGTGGTCGCCAGAATCGGTAATCGAGGATTCTGCCGCCGAGGGCGAATTCGAAGTCCCGCTGGTTTTTCCGGCCGGCACACGACTGGCCTGGAGCGACGCCGGCCTGCTTTTCGTCAACGGCCAGCAAATGGACTGTCCAGCGGAATTTGCCCGCCAGCTTTGCCGACAATGCCGTCTGGATGAATTGCCCAAAGACCAAAAAGCACTTGCCTTGGTCGAGAACCTGGTCGAGCAAGGCGTTTTGATCCGCGCATGAATGTTTTGATCCGCGCATGAATCGATCCCGCGATCGGCGCAGCTGGCGCTGCATTATGAAGCACCAGTGCACAAGCGTGCAGGATGACCGGCAACAAAAGAGTCGGCGATCGCGCGCGCGCTGATCATTGACCAAGCGGACATCGACCCTCGCTTTGAACCCTGCTCGCGGATCCCGGCTCTTCGGAAAATGGACGGCAGCGCTTGCGATGAACCCGGCAGCCGCGCACCGTGTCCGAACGCCAGCCGTTATAATCAAAGCCTTGCAAGCGTCTCAAACGGCACCCGGAATTAATGACTACAGATCTGGAAAGAAAATATCGGATGTCCCACCTGTCCGGTCTCAATGCCGCATTCGTCGAGCAGCTCTACGAATCCTATCTGGACCATCCCGACTCAGTGCCAGAACACTGGCAAGAAACCTTTCGACAACTTCTCGATGGGTCCGACGACGATACCCGTCACCGATCGATCACGGCCCGCTTCGAGGCACTGCCACGCAACCGCGGAGCGACCGAACGGGCCGCGCCGGCGACCGACGACTTTAAGCAGGCCGCAGTCCTCAGACTGATCAACGCCTACCGCGTGCGCGGCCACCAGCGGGCAAACCTGGATCCGCTGGGTCTAAGCGAACGACCCGAGGCGCCGGATCTCAAGCTTGAGTTCCACAATTTATCTGGCGCTGATCTTGAGACCCGCTTTCATACCGGCTCGCTGGCCGCGCCCGATCACCTGCCGCTTTCGGAAATCATCGACATTTGCAAGCGCACCTATTGCGGCACGATCGGCGTGGAGTACATGCACATCGCCGACACCGACCAGCGGAACTGGCTGCGACAGCGGCTGGAGCGCGCGCGCGGGCATTACCCGCTGCCGCAAGAAGACCGCAAGCGCTTGCTTCAGAAGCTCGGCTCAGCCGAAGGCCTGGAGAAGTATCTTCACTCGCGCTATGTCGGCCAGAAACGCTTCTCGCTGGAGGGCGGCGAAAGTCTGATCCCGTTATTCGACACATTGATCCGTCATTCCGGCAGCCAGGGCATTCGGGAAATGGTCATCGGCATGGCCCACCGCGGTCGGCTGAATATCCTGGTTAACATTCTCGGCAAATCGCCCCGCGACCTGTTTGCTGAGTTCGAAGGCAAGATCCACAACGATGACCCGGCGCGCTCCGGCGACGTCAAGTATCACCTTGGCTTCAGTTCCGACGTTCGCACGCCCGGCGGCGTGATGCACCTGGCACTGGCCTTCAACCCGTCGCACCTTGAAATCGTCAATCCGGTGGTTGCAGGCTCGGCCAGGGCGCGCCAGAGCCGTCTGGCCGACCACGCTCATGAGCAGGTCCTGCCGGTCCTGGTGCACGGCGATGCAGCGATCGCAGGCCAAGGCGTCAACATGGAACTGTTTAATATGTCCCAGGCGCGCGGCTTCAAGGTTGGCGGGACCTTTCATGTCGTCGTCAACAACCAGATTGGCTTTACGACCTCCAACCCGCTGGACGCGCGCTCGACGCTGTACTGCACCGAAGTGGCCAAGATGGTTCAGGCACCGATTTTCCACGTCAACGCCGACGACCCCGAAGCGGTGCTTTTCATCACCCGCGTGGCGGCCGATTTCCGGCGCGAATTCAAAAAGGACGTGGTGATCGACCTGGTCTGCTACCGGCGGCTGGGCCATAACGAAGCCGACGAGCCGGCCGCGACGCAGCCGCGTATGTACGCGCTTATCCGCAAACTCGATTCGGTCTACACGCAGTATTCGCAGACGATGATCGACGATGGGCTGGCAAGCCGCGACGACCTGGATGCCTGGCAAAGCGAGCTTCGCGACCGGCTTGATGCCGGTGAGCCGGTCGTCGATCTGGTCGACGCCGATGACGCGCTGACGACCGTCGACTGGAGCCCCT
>JAIVHD010000167.1 GCA_020201235.1 Lysobacteraceae bacterium | reverse complement strand
ATCTGAGCCGGTGCCTGGGTAACGTTGGCACCATTGAGCGCACTGACCGGCACGCATTCGAAGTTCTCAATACCCAGCTGGTTGGCAAACCGGGTGTATTCGTCCCGGATGCGATCGAATACCGCCTCATCGTAATCGATCGCATCCATCTTGTTGATCGCGACCACCACATGTCGAATACCCAGCAGATGAACCAGGTAACTGTGCCGACGCGTCTGGACCTGAAGGCCACAACAGGCATCGACCAGCACGATCGCCAAGTCGGCTGTTGATGCCCCGGTCACCATGTTGCGCGTGTATTGTTCATGACAGGGTGTGTCGGCGATAATGAACTTGCGCTTGTCGGTGGCGAAATAGCGATAAGCGACATCGATGGTAATGCCCTGCTCGCGCTCGGCCTGCAGGCCATCGACCAGTAATGCGAGATCCGGTGCATCGCCGGTGGTACCGTATTTGCGCGAATCGCGCCCGACCGCGGCCAGTTGATCTTCGAACACCTGCTTGGTGTCGTACAGCAGGCGTCCGATCAGCGTCGATTTGCCATCGTCGACCGAACCGCAGGTAATAAAGCGAAGCATTTCCTTATTGCGATGTTGCTCCAGATACTCGTGGATGTCCAATTCCGGCGTGCTCATCAGAAATAACCCTGCTGCTTTTTTTGCTCCATCGACGCCGAAGCATCGCGATCAATCGCTCGCCCCTGGCGTTCGGAGGACCGCGCTAGAAGCATTTCTCGAATGATCCCGGGCAACGTGGTCGCGTCGGACTCGACTGCTCCGGTCAAGGGATAACAGCCCAGCGTTCGGAACCGCACGCGCTTCAATTGTGGCTGCTCGCCGGGATTGAGCGGCAACCGTTCATCGTCGGCCATGATCGTCAGCCCGTCGCGCTCGACCACCGGCCGTTCTGCGGCAAAGTACAGCGGCACGACTTCGATCTGCTCCAGGTCGATGTACTGCCAAATATCGAGCTCGGTCCAGTTCGATAGCGGAAAGACCCGAATGCTTTCGCCCTTGTGAACGCGGCCGTTGTAGATGTTCCACAATTCTGGCCGCTGGTTCTTCGGGTCCCAGCGGTGCTGCCGGTCGCGAAACGAAAAAACCCGCTCCTTGGCGCGCGAGCGCTCTTCGTCGCGCCGGGCGCCGCCGAACGCGGCGTCGAATTCATGCAGACTCAGAGCCTGCTTTAACGCCTGGGTCTTCATGATATCGGTATGCACGGCCGAGCCATGGCTGAAGGGTCCGACGCCCTGCTCAAGCCCTTCGGTGTTGATGTGAACCATCAGGTCGATTCCGGGGTCGGCCGCGAGGCGATCGCGATAGGCGTACATTTCGCGGAATTTCCAGGTGGTATCGATGTGCAGCAGTGGAAACGGCAAGCGGCCCGGCGCAAAAGCCTTGCGCGCCAGGTGCAGCATCACGGCCGAGTCCTTGCCCAGCGAATACAGCATGACCGGATGCTCGAAGGTTGCCGCCACTTCGCGAATGATGTGGATGGACTCCGCCTCCAGCGCCTCCAGGTGGGTAAGCCGTGGTGCAGTCGACGAGTCAGTCATTGCATTTCACTTTGGTTTGAAGAAATTCGGCGAAAGCGGATCCCACTTCGGGATGAGCCAACGCGTAGTCGACGGTTGCTTTCAAATAATCCAGCTTGCTTCCGCAGTCGTAGTGGGTTCCGGAAAACTCGTAGGCATCGACACCCTGCTCGTCGATCAGACGCGCGATGGCGTCGGTCAACTGGATTTCGCCGCGATGGTCCGGCAGCGTGGTCTCGAGAAATCCAAAAACCCGTGGCGTGAGCAAGTAGCGACCGACCACGGCCAGGTTAGACGGCGCACTGGACGGCTCGGGCTTCTCGACGATTGACCGAATGGCCGACAGCGGCCCATCGGCGTCGCCAATATCAACCACGCCGTATTGGCGGGTACGCTCACGGGCAACCCGCTTGATGCTGATGATGGAACGGCCGCTTGCCGCAAATTGTTCGGCCAACTGGCGCATGACCGGCTTATCGCGAGTATTGATCAAGTCGTCGGCCAGGATCACCCCAAACGGTCGATTGCCGACCAGCGGCTTCGCGCACAGCACCGCGTGCCCCAGGCCCAGGGCCTGACGCTGACGCACGTAAACACAGTTGATCCCCTCCGGCAGCACATCGCGGACGAGGTCGAGCAGACGCTGCTTACCGCGAGTGGCCAACTCGGTCTCGAGTTCGTAGGACATGTCAAAGTGGTCTTCGATGGCGCGCTTTGCCCGACCGGTGACAAACACCATGGTACGCGCACCGGCTGCAATGGCCTCTTCGACTGCGTACTGGATCAACGGCTTATCGACGATTGGCAGCATTTCCTTCGGGCTGGCCTTGGTTGCAGGCAAAAACCGCGTGCCGAGGCCTGCTACCGGAAAGACCACCGTATCGAGTATCGAACTATTCATTCGGGAAATCGCGCCGGTGTGTGCAAAGGCGACTATTCTACTATCAAGACCACGCGAATGACCCCCAAATAGAAGGCCGAAAAGTTCGAATGGTCTGCACAAAAGTTATGACAGCCACCGGATTCCCGGAACCATTCGCCGCGCTTTCCAATCAACGGCGGCGCGAGCGCTCAGCTCGCCTTATTC
>JAIVHD010000386.1 GCA_020201235.1 Lysobacteraceae bacterium | reverse complement strand
GGGCAAATACGGTAAACGGTCCTTTGCCCTTGAGCGTCTCCACCAGCCCGGCGGCTTGCACGGCCGTGACCAGTGTCGTGAAATTGCCGGCGGCGACGGCGGTATCGACAATGTCTTCCTTGTCGTGGTCGTCGGCCAGCGCAATCGAACCGTTAAGCACAATGGCGAGGACAAGTATGAGCTTTGAAAAAAATTGCATGACGAACTCCAGTTGGTTGATGAATATGCCTCAATGGCACGGCTGGAGTTTGCAGCACAGGCATTGCTTTCCCGTCAATTTTGAATGAAGCTTAAGTCAACGAATCGTGAGGTTTATGTCAAGACCGTCGAGCCGAACGGTTTTGTGGAATATGATCGTTGCTGGCTGGAGCCAGCAACGGCGGACTCCTTGTTCGATGATTTGCGGAAAACGGTCCAGTGGCAGACCCGAACAATAAAAATGTTCGGAAAAGTATTCGACCAGCCGCGCTTGATCGCTTTCCATGGCGATCCGGCAATTCGCTATCGTTATTCCGGTGGATGTTATGAAGCTGTCGGGTGGAATCCGCAGCTTGATGAATTGCGCCAAATGCTTCTCGTTCGTTGCGGCCAGCGCTTCAATTGTGTGCTGCTCAATCTGTATCGCGACGGCAGTGATTCGATGGGCTGGCATGCCGATGACGAGCCAGAGCTCGGAAGCCATCCGGTGATCGCATCAGTCAGCCTGGGTGCGGTGCGACGCTTCGTTTTGCGACGCAAGAACCGGACGGGTTCGACGCTCGCGCTGGATCTCGAACACGGAAGTCTGACGCTGATGCACGGTGATTTGCAACAGCACTGGCAGCACCAGGTGCCAAAGACGCGACGACCGGTCGCGGAGCGGATCAACCTGACCTTTCGTTCGATTGACCCGGGCTTGATCAAGTCGCGATGAGACGGGCTTGGACCGGTTCACTCGACCCGTGTGAATCCGCCGGGTTCAAGAGCCGGCGGGCTGTTGACCGGGTTCGGATTCCTGGTCGGTATCGATCAGCGATTCGACGGTTTGTTGGGCCCGGTCCAGCATTTTGCGGCATTCGCCACTGAGCTCGATCCCCTGCTTGAAACGGTCCAGCGAATCGGCCAGTTCAAGTTCGCCGGATTCGAGTTGTTCGACAACGCGTTCGAGTTGCTCGAGGTTGCGCTCGAAGCTGACGTTTTGCGTTGATTCTCGTTTTGCCATTCAGTGTCTCCCGGATATGAGCAGTAACGGCTTGTGATGGGTAGAGATCAGAAATTGGCTGATGACATGGATAACCCGGCCCTGCCGGCGCAAAAAACCAGCGTCTACAGATTTGCCCGGATTGTTGAGTATAAAACGTTTCCTGATTAGCTGTCTCGATCCCGAAGGTAGGCATGGCGGTACCGTATACCCTGGTCGCGGTTCAGCCAGGCGGCCTGCAAGGCTTTAATGCGTCCGGTCGGTCTTGCCAGGTCAATTTGATGCCTTGCCGTGCAAGCCAGTCGGCGAGGTCGACGCTCAGCCAATCCGGTCCGACCGCTTGCAGTCGGCCGTCGATTCGAAGGCAGGGCATGGCGTCGCGCCGCCACGGCGGGATGCCGTCGTGACGAAGGAGTTCGGCGATCGTTCGGCGTGGTCTGCGACTGTGGGTTCGAAGCCTTTCGCCGTTTGCCGGCGGGCCGATGCGCCAGTGTCGGCCGAATGCATGTTCGATATCCGGGCGTTGTCCTGCGACCAGCAGCCGGCCGCCACAGGCCAGTTCGCACGGATGGTGCCAATCCCAGTCGGTATCGGCGGTCGGCCCGGGTTGCGGTTTTGGATCAAGCCAGATTCGGCCGGCATGGGCATGCAGCTGTCCGTCGCACCAGTCGAGCAGCGGCTGGCGGTCACCGGCGAGCTCGCGGCACTGGGCGCGAAAACTGAGCAGGCGTGGCCCAGGCGGCGCGGCCAGCTTCTCGGCCCGGCACCAGTGACGAATCACCGAGAGCGCGCGCGCGTCATCAAGCGCAGACCAGGCAGGCAGATTTAGTGTATTCGGGGCGTGTCCCGGTCCGTGGCCGAGCGCCTGAAAATCGTCTCGCGCACGCTCATCGACAGCCGCGGCGGCGGCTGCCAGCCAGTCGCGCGACTGCAATATCGATTGACGGTATGCCGGCCAGCGTTGCTTGATGACCGGCAGGACCTGATGGCGAAGGTAGTTCCGGTCCATTGAAAGATCCTGGTTGCTTGGATCCATCTGGTAGTCGAGACGGTGCTGGGTGAGGTAGGACAAAATGCGCTCGCGCGACCAATGCAGCAGCGGGCGCGCCAGCCAGCCGGGCCCAAATCGGCGCAGTGGGCGCATCGCGGCCAAGCCGCCCGGGCCGGAGCCACGCAGCAGCCGCAGAAGCAGGGTCTCGACCTGGTCGTCGGCATGGTGTGCGGTCAGCAGATGGTCGCCTTCGTGCATTAGCGAGCGCAGGCGGGCATAGCGAGCCTGGCGCGCAGCGGATTCCGGCCCGTTTTGGTGTCCGCAGATGTCGACCTGTACGCGTTCCAGCCGGCAGTCGATTCCGATACCTTCGGCAATTTGTATGGCCCGTGCGGCCCGTTCAGCGCTTTCGGCGTCGAGGCCGTGATCGATATGCACCAGCCGAAGCAAACGACCGTGGCC
>JAIVHD010000166.1 GCA_020201235.1 Lysobacteraceae bacterium | reverse complement strand
TTCACCTCCACCACGTGTATTTGCAACACATCCTTCCGGACGCGATAGATTACGCGCCATTGCCGCTTCAGCCTCGACATGAACCAAAGCGCCGAACAAGCCGGCGCCGCCATGGAAGAGATGAATCAGCAGGCGAAGGCTCGAGCAGCCGCCGCGCAAAAGCAACAGCATGAGCGCATCGAGCAACAGCGCCGCACACGCAGGGCTACGACCGAAGGCGGCTGGCTGGCCAAGAACTGCGCCGACTGGACCCGCGCCTGGGAGGAAATGAAAGCACCGACCGCAGAGCGGGAAATGAACAAGCACTGTGGCCGACTGGAGCGCTATCTGCAAACCGGCATCGCACCGCCGGGCACGTCGCGGGGAAAAGTGCGGTAGGCAAACGCTGAAACCAGAACCGATTAATCAGGCTGCTGTGCTGCGACGCTGTTCCTCGGATCGGACAAATCGCGAGAGGTGGAAGCTCGCGAGCCGTATATCGGCGTCGGTCATTTTTGGTTCTTCATTCGCCAGATATTACGGTAGCGCCTTGGGTTCGAGCACCCACAGTTTTTTCGCCGGCCGCTTTGTGGTCCTTATAAACCAACCTGGAAATACAATGACCGGAAACACGGGAAAATCTTTCCCTGTGCTTTCGGTAAGAAGGCTCTTGAGCCAGCCCGCTTGCGCCCGCGCTTGAACGACTGGATTCCGGTCCGGTTCATGGCCTGCAACCTTGACATTCTCACCGTCGAAAACGACCTCGGCACTCCCCTTTGCCGGTTTTGAGCGAGTCTTGGTTTCTATCGTAAAAACGCCCGCCGGGCCGATGAGTACGTGGTCGACGTTAAAGCCCTTGCCGACAATATCATGAAAGACCTGATAGCCATCTTTGCGAAGATGTTGCCGTAAACAGTAGCAAGAACGGCGAGTCCGGTGAAGAGCCACGGTTTTGGCTCTGAGGGATTCAGATATCGGAACCACTCCTGCACCGCCGCTAGGAAGAAGGCCACCCATAGCATCAACGGCCAAAGCAGTTTGTCTGTTGCGATTTTAAACTGATGTTCCTGAATCGATTGCCCGGCGCGCCGCAGCGGTAGATCTTTCAGAGGTGACTTGCTTTTCACAGTTTCTCTCCATCTTTATCGCTCGGGGCTTTGACGACTTCTGTTTGGCCCACATGCCACCCGAACCGTTCCGCTCGAAACCTTTGATTGTCGCTTGTTATCGCATCCGATTCAGGGGGCTGCAGCGAAATCGACCATTCCGACAGCTCGGCCGGGTCGATGTCTGCGCGGTTCAGCAGGCTTAGCAACTCCTCCTGCCGCGGCTGGCCGAAGACGACGCGATACGCGGCCAGCTGCCGTTTGAGCCGGCTGAATGCTGCAACTTCGCTGGTAAATGGCAAAAGCGGCACCCGTCGCTCGACTCGATAGGGGCCTGGCGCGATCCAGAACGGGATGAGGTCGCTAAGCCCCTGGTTCCTCGCCTCTCCATTGGCCAGGTCGAATAGAACATCCCAAAGGTTATTGCCCGGCTGCCAGGCGGCAAGCGCATCGCTGGAAAAGGAATGGGCCAGGTTGCGTCGAACGGCATGGCCCTTGTATCGATGCACGCGGCCCTCGCGCTGTTCCATGTCGACTGGATTGCCCGGCAGGTTCCAGTGGATCAACCGATGACACCAGGGGTGGAAATCAAGCCCTTCCTGACCGACCGAGGTGCTTGCCAGAACGAATGGGCGGAACGGACTGTTGAATGACGCTCTGACCGCGTCCTGACTGATCGCGCCTTCGTCGGATTGGATTTTTGCAAATCGAAGCGCAAGCACGGCGCGAAGCCGGGTTACGGAAGTCGTGACCGACGAACCGTTACTCTCGTAAAACTTTGCTTGAACGCGCGCTGCGAGAATGCCCGGCGCCCCCAGCGCCAATTCGGTGACCAGTTCCGCCAGACCTTCAGGGCGCCGCCCGAGTTCTGCGGTATCGAGGCCAAGCAACTCGTCGACGTGTCCGCTGAACGCAGCGGAATCCGGGCGCGTCTGCGCTTCCGTGTCGATACTTTCATCGCGCCAAAGCTGCAGGAACTCGTCGATGCCCGGGTCGAGCAGCCGCAGCACAGCCCATTCCCAACGCTCGTCGACCGAGTCTGTATCGGGATCGGGCAGTTCAGAGAGCAGGGCTTCTACCTTTCCACGCATCCAGTCGCGCGCGTCTTCGCCCTCAGATTCAAGTGGATGGGCGGCGTCGGCCAGCTTCAGGCACGGGGTGAGCAGCAGCAGCAGTCGGTGTCGATTGCGCGACTGCGCCGCAGACCCGAAATCCAGAAGCTGGCTCTGCTGGTCGTCCGGGTCCCGGTACGAATCCATGCTGCCGCCGACCATGCGCCGCTCGGCCTCATAGCTGAGAATGCCGCTGACGACGTCGGGCACGACGTTCCAGGCCGAAAACAGCAACGACTTGGTACGATTCTCCTGGCCCTCGTAAGCGCCGCTCATCGGCCAATACGGCACGGTCGGCGGAATCCAGAGAAGCTTCCAGATGCCGGTGTCCAGCAAGTCATGCACAAGCTCGCGCAATTTGGCGTTGCCGGGATCGATGGACTTCCACTGGTCAATATCCGCGGCCTTCAAAAATGAGTCGGGATATCTATCCAGGGCTTCTGAAATCTTTTCCGGGAACCACTCCAGCGTCTCGTCGAAACGCTCGTTGAACTTGTAGCCGAGCATGAAATGCGTGAGGTACGGCGCCGATTTCCAGAACACCAGCGGATCGGTATCGCCGACGGCCCGGAACATGCACTCAGCCGCCATGTATTGCCGAACGTCGTGTCTCATGAATTCAAGATCCACATGCGGCTCATGCACCATGGCGTCGCGGTCTTCGCTTGCGATGATCCTCTCCGTTCGGGCCATGACGGTGGTGAGCGACTCCTCGACGTCGTGCTTGGCCGCCGGCACGTCGTGCGGCAGGCCCTGGGCGGCGCGCTTGAGCTCGGTTCCAAACCGCGCCAGCTGCTGTTTCATCAGCTGAACCCGGTCTTCTGCCCCGCCGAACAGGAATCGCGTGGTGTCGATGAAGTCCTTGTAATGGTCCTCGTGCTCGATCTCCGCATCGGCTGTGTAGAGCTTGTACGGCGTGGCCGACAGAAGCAGAGTTCGACACTTGTGCCCCTCCGACGTGGGCGCATTGAACAGCGCTTGCGCAAGTTCTCCGGCCGGGTCGACATGGCCGTCCCGGGCTTCCAGAAGCCCTTTGAAGCGCTGGAATTCATCGAGGATGATCAGATCCGGCTGCAGCGCCTGGACGCAGATGTCGGCAAGCGTCCGTCGTAATTGGCCGAGGATCCGGTTGCGTGCCACCCGTGCTTCCTTCGGATAGCGCTTGCGCATCTTTTTGAACCAGGTCTGGATCGTCTCGTCGACGTCGGCCCGCAGCGCCTGGTCGTTGAGAAAACGCGCCTGGAACTGGAGCCGAATCCCGGTATCCAGCGGCAACGGTTCGTAGTCGAGCTTGTCTCGCCACCATTGGGTGCGCGTGACTCCGCCCTGCATCAGATTCATCAGGCCGATCCGTGGTTCGATCATCCCGTCGAGCAGCGCAAACAGCACCCGCCGCTCCTTGGCCATGCCGCCCGAGTGGCCCATGTTGAACGACGTGCCCGGCGTGAAGCTCACAAAGTTCAGCTTGCTGTCGGCCAGTGAAGATCGTCCCGGCTCGCCGGCGAGTTCGGAGGCCAGCATCGTCAGGCGCGTCGCCAGCGCGAACGAGCGCTCACCTTCATTGGCGACCTGCAGCTTGGGCAGATTCGAATGCGCAATGGCCTGGTTGGAGCAGATGTAGACGATGTCGATCCGGTCGACCGAATCCCAGTAATAGTCGATGGCCTTGGCGATGACGCCGCGTGCGACCAGCGTCTTGCCCAGGCCGACCTCGTCGGCGACGAGAAATCGGGCGCTGCTGTTCGCGGCAAGGAAGAGCTGTTCGAACGCATGCTCCACCGTCCGCCGCTGGAATGGTTTCAGCGGTCGCAGGATGGCTTCGACGTTTGGCCGCTTCATGGCGGGCGTTTCATTGGGTATTTAAACGAGGTGGCCCGGTGCCTGATGTCAGGCTGCCCGGCCGCTTAGTGACTCCAACCGGTTGAACGTGTCGGGATACTTTCGCACCATCAGAATCAATGCCGCGGCTTGCGCATTCGGTCGGGCGCGCCCTTGTTCCCAGTTTTCGAGCGTGCGGGTGGAAACGCGCAGGCGCCGGGCAAAGACCGCGCGCGATACAGCCATTTGCTCGCGGGTTTTCCGGATGGTTTCGGCATCAAGCGACAATGGCGGGAGCTCATCCACTTTGTGTGTGCGCAGCGTGACCTTGCCTTCGCGCTGCTGGCGCATCGTATCGACGCCCTCCATCATCTCGTCGAACAGCTCGCGTTTCTTGGTCGTCATCTTTTCCTCCGGCCCATCATCGGATACTATACGTGATTTGCGTATATTTCAACTTGGTTCTCTTTCGTGCTCGTCAAGTACTGCGGCGTCCACTACATTCC
>JAIVHD010000385.1 GCA_020201235.1 Lysobacteraceae bacterium | reverse complement strand
AGCGGGGCCTGCACGACTATGTGCGCAAGAACGGCTTTAAATCGGTAGTGCTGGGGCTTTCCGGTGGTATCGACTCGGCGCTGACCGCAGTACTGGCAGCCGACGCGCTCGGTCCGGAATGCGTCCATGCCGTGATGCTGCCGTCGCGGCATACCAGCGAGCTGTCGCTGGTTCTGGCAACCGAGCAGATCGATCTGCTGCGGTTGCAGGGCGACAATATCTCGATCGAACCCATTTACCAGGCCTCGCTGAAGCAGCTGTCGACCGCTTTTGCCGGGCAGCGCGAGAATATCGCCGAGGAAAACCTCCAGGCGCGTGCCCGCGGCATGCTGCTGATGGCGCTCTCAAATAAATTTGGACATCTGGTTCTTGCAACCGGCAACAAGAGCGAACTCGCGGTTGGCTACAGCACGCTTTACGGCGACATGTGTGGAGGCTACAGTCCGATCAAGGATTGCCTGAAAGGCATGGTCTATCGCCTGGCCGATTGGCGCAACGGCGTCTCGCCGGCGATCCCGCAGGGCGTGATCGACCGTCCGCCTTCGGCCGAACTCGCGCCCGGACAACTTGACGAGCACAATTTGCCGCCTTACGAGCTCCTTGATCGGATCATCGAGGCGTATGTCGAGCGCGACCAGCCGATTTTCGAGATCGTGCAGCAAACCGGAATTGATGAAAAGATCGTGCGCCGCATTGCCGGCCTGGTGCTGACGGCCGAGTTCAAGCGCCGTCAGGGCGCGCCGGGCCCGAGAATTACACGCAAAGCGTTCGGCCGCGACCGGCGCTATCCAATCACGTCGGGCTGGCACGATAGCGGCGTCAAAGCTTGAGCTGGGCCCGTTGTCGTCAATACGCGTAAACGAGGTCTCGATCGCCCGCCGGGCCCCGGCCGGAGGGCCGCTGAGGATTCACGATTGCAGCCGCTATCATCGGGCCTGACTGAACGAAACTTCGCTTCAAGGAATGCGTGCAGACATGGATGAATCAAGTGCTCAAGGTTATTCAAATTGCCAGGTCGAGCCGGTCGGCCTGCCGGATTACCGGGCTGTCGAGTTCGAGCCCGTGGCCGGATCCTTTCGCCGCTATGCATTGATCTCAACCTTGCTGGTGTGGCTGCCGGTGCTGGTTGGGGTGTCACTGGCGCAATGGTTTCCGTCTATTCCGGTGTATCCCGGTATGAGCATGGTCGCCGGCGTCGCGCTGGCGGCCGCAGCGGTTGCGGTGTATCGTCAATTGGACGCTGGTCGGCGCGGCTGGGCCTTGCGCGAGCAGGACCTGATTGCCCGTTCCGGCGTCTGGTGGCGAACCATCACGGCGTTGCCGATTGCCCGGATACAGCATGTCGAAACCAGTCACGGTCCGCGCCACGGAAGACGCAGGCGCCGGGCATGCCTGAATCGCCGGGCGAGTGGCGGGCCTTGCCTGCGGTGGCCGTAGGCGCTCTGTATATTGCCGGGGTGCAGCGCTTCGTGCGCGAAAATCTGGTGGTGTTTCTGGGTGCCGGCACGGGTTTTGCAATCAGCGACTCGCTCGGTCTGCGGGAATTTGTGCTGATCGCGTTGCTGATTCTATTTATGGGCGTGCTGGTCGCGGTGATCTATCATCGACGATTTCGCTACAAGGTCGCCGATCACGCGGTGCATGTTCGTCAGGGCTTGTTCGAGCAAAAAGAGCTTAAGGTTCGATTCGAGCGAGTCCAGAACATCGTGCTGAGCCAGCCGTTTTATCTCAAGCCCTTTGGTCTGACCCGTCTCTCGCTGGAAACGCCGGGCGCGGCCCAGACCGAGGTCAGTCTGCCGGGTATTGGTACCGCCGAGGCGCACGAGATCCGCGACCGCGTCTCGGGCACTGTGGCCATCCAAACCGGAGCCGCCGGGTTCAACCCGGAGATGGGTGCTCAAAGCGCAGATTCGACGACGCGAGTCGAAGAAGCGGGTGACGCCGTGTTCGAGGCGAGTGCGGCCGATCTTTTTCGATACGGATTGACCTCGAACCAGATCTGGATTTTGCTGGCCGTCGTCGGCGCGCCGTTGATGAACCGGGTTGAGCACAAGGCCTCTGAATGGCTGGAGCGTCTGAACGCGAGCGGTCCCCTCAGCCGGGGTGAGTTCGCCGAAGCGCCGCTTTTGCTGGCAATACTGGCCGGAGGGCTGATCTTGGGCCTCGCCGTGGTCTTGATGACGCTGTCGGGTTTGCTGGCCAACGTCCGGTTTTACGGGTATCGATTGCGACTGGAAAATGGCCGCTTCAAGGCGCGCTTCGGTTTGCTGGATGCGCGAGAAAAGACCCTCCAAAAGACCAAACTGCACAGCGTCGAACTGGTGCAGACGGCAATTGGTCGACTGCTCGATAGCTGGAAGGCGATCGGACACCAGACCGGCACGGGTCCAAGCGCACAGGCCAACAGCGATGATCGTCGCTTTCTGATCCCCGGCATCGCTTCGGGGCGGCTGCGCCAGGTCGCGGCAGCGCTTTCGGGGCTTGAGTTGACCGAGCTGCAGTGGCGTGGTATCGATTCTCGTTTTCGGCTGCATCGATGGAGTCGAATTGCGCTTCCCTTGCTGCTGGGCGCGCTGGTCGTGGCGGTGATTGCCTGGTCGGTCATGGATTCGAGGGTTTTGTTTGCCAGCCTGGCGCTGGTGGCCAGCAGCGCGCTGGTCTTTTGGACGACCCATCTGCGCTGGAAGCGCTGGGGCTGGATGCTGGAGGGCACGCGGATGCGGATTCGCAGCGGCCTGATTGGCCAGTCCATCATCATCTTCGAGCTTGCCCGGTGCCAGCAGCTGAGCATCCGGACCAGCGCCTATCAGAGGGCCCACGGTCTGGCGACACTGGTGATTCGACTGCCTCACGGCGAGCAGATTTTGCCGTACCTGCCGCGAGCGACGCTCGACGCGCTCACCAATCAGATCCTTTTTGAAATCGAAAGCGCATCTTCACACGCGCTATAACGGTGCACTCGCTCGAATTGGCTCAGGCCAGTCCCTCGCTCGCCCACCTTGCCCACGCCGCTACGCAGGGATGGTGAATCAGACGGGTTTATTGAATGACCTTATCGATCCGGACGCGCACCGGGTCGCCGGAGCCGACCCGGATCGGACCCGTCTGTCCTTCGAGATCGCCGCCGGCCGGAATCGCGTTTCCGCTGCGGCTGATGCGGGCGGTGATCTTGACCTCGGAGAAGCGGCTCAGGCTGAGCCCGGCGGCCATGGAGTCTGAATCGCTGAGCGTTACGGTCACCGGCAGGTCAGCCGCAGTCAGGCGTTTGATCGCCAGCGGGGCCGGCGGGCCGGATGTTGCGCGCGCGAAGATGAACAGGGTTTCGCGGCCGTCGATTCGAGCGGCCAGCGCGCCATCAAGGTCAACGCTGACCTCAATGGCATCGGCCCGCGCTGCGGCATCTGTTGCTGGCAGCTCGCGACCGTTGTTCTGGGTCTCGCCACGCGTTGCCGGAACCGACTGGATGGGTGCTGTCGCCGAATTGTCATTGCCCGAACGAATCCGGTCGCCGGGAGAGACCGCTTGCGCTGGCGCGCCGTCCTGGCTTAGCGCGGCACGACCGCGCTCGATCTGCTCATCAATCTGGCGCTTGACATTGCCCTCGGGCAGGCTCTCGCTCAAGCGGGTCCAAAGCGCGACCGCGCGTCGCGGTTGGCCACCATGAAAGGCACCGAGACCGGCCAGCCACAACGCTTTCTGGTTTAAAGGGTCGTCCTGGAGCACCGATTCGAGCAACTCCCGGCCGCTCTGCGGCAGCTCGGCCTGTCCGGAGTTGAACAATAGTGTTTCGGCCAATTCGACCCGCGCCTGGATATCGTCGGGATCGTTGTACAGCACACGGGCTGGATCAATTCCTTCTGGAGTGCCAACCTTCAGGTACAGTGCGACGGCCAGCAACGGAATGGCCAGCAGCAAGCCTGCGGTCAGGCCACGATGGTGGTTCTGTACCGGCGCGGCATCGGCAATCTGCTTTTCGATCGTGTCCAGCCGGCGCCGTAAATCGTCGGGGTCGAGCTCCTCGCGCAGTCGTTGGAGTGCGCGCCTGCGCTGCTTCAAGCTACGCACTTCCGGATCAGGGTGCCAGATCGGGCGCAAGGCGAACCCGAGCGCGATCAGGATCAGAACAAGGCTTGCGCTTATGAATGCCGTGGATGCGAGAATCTCGGGCAACGGATATCTCCTGCTCATCAAGGGTTAGGTCGATACAAGGGGTCGCCTGAAGCTGGCACCCGGCTTGCACCAACCGGGCGTTCGTATCGGGCACAAAGTCAATCCGGGTTGGTGGCCACCGGGCTATTGTTCACACGAGTTTTCAACATGCGTCGACGTTGCCGGATCATGACCGCGCCGGTTGCCAGGCCTGCCGCCAACAAAACCAGCGGGCCCAGCCAAAGGATGATGGTATGCCCGGCGAACGGCGGGTCGTAGAGCACGAAATCGCCGTAGCGGTCGCGCATGTAATCGCGAATTTCGAAGTCGGCGCGTCCGTCCAGAATCTGGTTGTAGACCTGGCGTCGCAGGTCAGCCGCCAGGGGTGCGTTCGAGCTTTCCAGCGGCTCGTTCTGACAGACCGTGCAGCGTAGTTCGCCGATCAGCGCGCGATAGCGCTTTTCATCAACTTCACGCTGAAATTCGAGCGGTTGGATCGGGCTTTGCGCCAGTCCCGGCGCGCAGGCCAGGGTCAGCAAAGTAAGCATGATGACTCGTGTCATGGTCAACTTCCTGCCTCGGTTTCGAGGAGCCGGATGCGTGCGATCAGGTCGGTGTAGGATTCCGTGGTCACCGGACCGATATGCTTGTAACGGATCGTTCCGGTGTGGTCGACCAGGAAGGTCTCGGGCGCGCCGTAGACCCCGAGGTCAATACCGAAGTCGCCGATTTCATCGTAAATGTGAAAATCCCAGGCGTCGCCGAACTGACCCAGCCAGGTCAGGGCATTTTCGCGGGTATCTTTCCAGTTCAGCCCGACCAGCGGAATGTTGATCTCCCGGCCCATGCGCGTGATCAGCGGGTGTTCAACGCGACACGACGGGCACCAGCTACCCCAGACATTGAGCACGAACGCACGCCCGGCCAGGTCGGCGTTGCCGAGACTGCGCGGTTGTTTTAGCATTGGCAGTTCGAACGCGGGCACCGGCTTGCCGATTAGCGGACTGTCGATTCGCTGGCGCTGATCGGCGCTCTGAAGCCCGGCCAGCAGCAGGATGACCAGCGCGACGAATACACCCAGCGGTAACAGCATTCGGATCATGAGGTAGCCACCGCTGCGGGTCCGGTTTCCGGCTTGACCGTTTCGGCGTGCCGTTGCCAATAACGACGGTCGCTGGCTGCCAACAGGCCGCCGAGCAGCATGAAGACCGCGCCGCCCCAGATCCAGCGGATGAACGGCTTGATGTGAACGCGCAGAGACCAGGCCCCGGTGTTGCCCAGCGCTTCACCCATGGCGACGTAAAGATCCCGACCGAAACCAGGCTGGAGCGCAACTTGCGACATGATCTGCCCCGACCGGTAATAGCGGCGCTTTTGCGG
>JAIVHD010000165.1 GCA_020201235.1 Lysobacteraceae bacterium | reverse complement strand
TCCTGAATCCGTATCGCCAGCGCCAGTCCGACCGCAGTGATGGCGACTCCGACGACGATTGCGGTCAGCACGATCACGTGCGGTAGCGGGTTGGAGTAGACCTCGACGCCGTCGCGCAGAATCGGGGTCGATCCGCCGACGATTTTCCCGGCCGAAACGAACAGGATGAAAACCGAAGTCTGGAACAGGTTCAATCCCATGATCTTCTTGATCATGTTGCCGCGCGCGATTACGCAGTAAAAGCCGATCATCATCAATGAGATGACCACCCAGTAATTGAAAAAGCCGAGCACCGTCACGCGCGATCGTCCTTTTCGTCAAGCGCATCGTCCCACTGGCGCCGCCGCCGTACGAACAGGGTGAAAATCAGCATCGCAACCATCGCAACGGTCAGCCCGACGCCGAGTTCGACAATGATGATGCCGGCCTGCTGGGCGCTTTGCGGATTGGCAAGGAATTGGGTGAACTCCAGGTAGTTTCCGCCCAGCAGCACGCCGGCCAGTCCGGTGAGTGCATACATCAACACACCGGCCGCGCTGAGCAGATACATGGCCTTGAGCGGCACGGCGCGTAGTCCGCGCTCCAGCCCGTAGATCAGCACGTATAGAATCCATCCGGCGGAAAACACCAGCCCGGCCTGAAATCCACCGCCGGGAGAGTATTCGCCGTGGAACTGGATGTAGAGTCCAACCAGGAAAATCAGGGGAATCAGAAAGCGGGCCAGAACCCGCAGGATGCCGTTGTTTTTCATGCCGAGGGTCCCCGGCCGGATGCGCGCCTGCGGCTGATGGGCCGGCGCTTTCTGACCCCCGGCAGGCGACGGTGCGGCCGGTCCGACAGCAGCGCAAACACCGCCAGCGCGGCCGCGAAGATGACAAACGCCTCGCCCATGGTATCGATCGAGCGATAGCTGGCCAGAACGGCGGCAACCATGTTGGGGATGCCCATATCATCGCCGGTGTGGGCGACGTAGTGTGCGCCGACATGTGCCTGGGCGGGGTTGTCCGGAGAACCGAATTCCGGCAGGTCCAGCATCGCGTAGCCCAGCAGCGCGCCTGTAACCAGGACGACGCCGAGCGCCAGCCAATTGTGTCCGCCGGTGGGGTGCTCGTACCGCCGGGCAAGAGTCAGTACGGCCAGCACCAAAATCGTACTCAGGCCGGCTCCGACGGCTGCTTCGGTCAGCGCGACATCGCCGGCATCGAGGACCGTGAACAGCCCGGCCGAGAGCAGCGAGTAGATGGCAAAGAGCATGGCCGCAGCAAACAGGTCGCGGACGCGCACGATGGCAACTGCGACGACGACCAGGAAAATCAGCAGGGTGATGTCGATCAGGTATTCGATGACGACTCCCTCCGATGCTCGACCAGAGACTCGGAGTCTTCGGCCAGTTCGGGCTCGACCCCGTCGAACATTGCCGCCCGGGACAGCGCGTGCGTGGCGGTCGGAGCGGGGAACAGCAAAAACAGCAGGATCAATAGCAACTTGATCGTCAGCAGGCTGAGTCCCGACTGCAGCGCCAGGCCGAAAACAATGCAGATTGCGCACAGGGTATCGGTAATACCCGCTCCGTGCAGACGCGTATAGAAGTCCGGAAAACGGAACAGCCCCAGCCCTCCGATCACGCCGAACCCGCCTCCAATCAGCAGCAAGGCGCCGGAAAAAACGTCGAGCAGCCAGTCAGGCATGGGGTGAATCCTCTTCGGTCGCGCTTCCCAGGTCACGTGTCTTGACGAGCTTCAGCACCGTGACAATGGCAATGAAATTGATCAAGGCATAGACCAAGGCCACATCGACCAGATCGGCGTGGCCGGTAATGTAGGTAATCAGCGCAACAACCAGCACCGTCTTGGTGCCGAAGACGTTGACCGCCACGATGCGGTCATAAATGGTCGGCCCCTTCAGTGCTCGCGCCAGCGCCAGCGCCATGGTCGAAAACACGGCCATGGTTGTTATAACCAGCACCAATGTCATTGTGTTTTCTCCGTCGACCCTTCCAGCCAGACAATCTTGGCCGCCAACTGGCCGCTGACCAGCGCCCGCGCCGACTGTCGGTCCAGCGCATGGGCCACCAACTTCTCCCGATTCAGTCCGATCGTGACGGTGCCAGGGGTGAGCGTGCAGGTATTGCCGAATACCACTTTTCCGAGCGAGCTTTTCATCGGCACGGGTACCGTGACGATCCGCGGGCTGATTTTTTGGGGGGAGAAGACCAGTCGCGCGACGTGCAGGTTGGACTGGATGATCTGGACCAGCGCCCACAGCCAGAACAGCGGCAGACGCCAGGAAAAGACGGTCGGATTGTGTTCCTCACCGACGATTTTCATGCGCAGCGACAACCACACGACCAGCAACAAGCTGGCCCCGCCCAGCATAAGAATGACCGGCTTGTAAACGCCGGAAATCGCCAGCCAAAGGGCCGCCAGGAGAAGGCTTAGAAAAAAGGTATCGCGCATAGTCCCTCGGATTCTACCAACAGCCTGCGTGAATGTCCGTGCCTTCGAAAGCTGCCTTTCAAGACGCTTCCTGAACCGGTCGCCCGTCCGTGTTCGCGAGCAACCGGATGGCACCACCGGTATCGCGGCGGGTTGGCGTACCGGCTTTTGCCAGGAAGTCCGCCAGTTCGCCGGCGGTCAGTATCGGCACTTCCGATGC
>JAIVHD010000164.1 GCA_020201235.1 Lysobacteraceae bacterium | reverse complement strand
CGACCGATCTGCGGGACCTCGCCTGCGGCCTCTAGCAGCCGGCGCATGATTTCGGCCACCGCCAGCGGCTCGCCGTTGCTGATGAAATACGCGTTCCCTGCCGCCGTGGCCGAGCCTGCCAGGTTGTCCAGCGCCAGCACGTGCGCTTCGGCCGCGTTATCGATGTAAACCGTATCGATCTTCTTGTCCGGGCACGGCAGTCGCAGACGCCCGGAACGGTTGCGCTGAACCAGTCGGGGCAGCAGGTGGTTGTCGCCTGGCCCCCAGATCAGGTGCGGGCGCAGCGCCGTGGTCTTAAGGCTGCGGCCGTTGGCGGCCAGCACGCGCTTTTCGGCCTCGGCTTTGGTGGCCGGGTACGGTGCCGGGAAGTGCGTCGGGTAGGGGGTTGACTCGTCCGCACCGGCAAGATCACGGCCCGAATGGACCACACTCGGTGACGAGGTATAAATCAGGAACCCGACCGCGTGGCTCCGGCAGCTGTCGATAACATTTTGCGTACCGACTACATTTGGGCGTTCAAACGCCGGCCGAAAAAGCCCGGGCCCGGCGCGCGCACCAACATGAATCACGGCATCGCGGCCGCGACACGCACCAAAAACGGTCTCGCGGTCGGCAAGATCGCCACGCAGGCATTCGACACCCAGCGACTCCAGATCGGAGCAGGCGGATCGATTCAGGATCGCCACTCGATGCCCGCCATTGAGCAGCAGACGGACCACCGCCTGGCCGAGAAAACCGCCGCCGCCGGTCACCAGTATCTTCATTCATCAACCATTGCGGACTACAGCGACCGGACGCCCGACTCGCTGGCCACCAGCACCTCATCGGCTGGCCGATGCGCCGATGACCTTTTCGCGCGTCAGTGCACCGCCGCCGCCCTTGATCAGGCGCTTGTTGACGTCGACCTCGTCGGCACCGTCAATGTACAGGTCCAAATCACCGGTATGGTTGAGTTCGAGCACCGAAACGCCGATCTGCTCGAGTCGGCGGGTGGTTTGTTCCGACGACGATACCGCACCCTCCAGCCGAATGCCGGAGCTGGCCAATTGGTCGATGAAGGCATTGACGGTGGAGCCGGTGCCGACACCCAGCACCATGCCCTCTTCGACGTATTTCAACGCGGCTCGCGCCACTTCGATCTTCAGTCTTTCCTGGCTCATTCGCGACTCCTTTTTTCCAGTTCCAGCACGCGATTCCAGTGCGCTTCGGAAACCGGCATGATTGACAGCCGATTGCCCTTGGCCAGCAACTGGAAATCGCCGAATCTCTCGGCTTGCTGTTTCATTTCGGCCAGCGAGACGTTGCGTTTTAAATCACGGACATGGCGGACATCGACCATCAGCCAGCGCGGTGCGTCCGGATCGGATTTTGCATCGAAATACTTCGACCCGGCATCGAATTGGGTCGGGTCGGGATAGGCATTGCTGGCGATGTCCACGATTCCGACGATGCCTGGCTGCTTGCAGTTGGAGTGATAAAAAAAGGCCAGGTCGCCCTTTTTCATGCCATCGCGCATGAAATTGCGCGCCTGGTAGTTGCGTATCCCGTCCCAGGGCTCGGTTTTTTCCCGGCAGGCTTTCAAGTGTTCAATCCCGAATACTTCGGGCTCGGACTTCATCAGCCAGTAATTCATCGCATGCAATCGGTCGGGTCGTTGATCAATGGTAACGGAAAGGCCAGCTGCGGGGTCCGATTCCGGCATCAGCCGCGCGCTGCCACCCGTCATCCGAAACTGGATTGCCCGGTCTTGCCCCCTGGGGATCAAACACAGGCTGCTAGGATTCCACCGAGGCAAACCTCAATGCATCGGCACTCCAGGGCTCGACCGTCTCGAGCGCGCCCGGAACGTCCTCGGGCTGATCGACGGTATGCCACAAATCGAGATGTGCCTGATTCATAAATCGCTCGCGCACGCTGTGATGGAGAAATTCCAGCAACAAATCGTAATAGCCGTTGCTGTTGACCAGGATAATCGGGCCGAAGTATTGGCCAAGCCGCTTCAGCGTCATGGCCTCGAAAACCTCCTCGAAAGTCCCGCAACCGCCGGGCAAGGTCACCACCGCGCGGCTGTGCTCGAGCATGCGATGCTTGCGGATGCGCATATCCGGCACCACATCAAGACTGGTTAAATTTTCATGGCCTTTTTCAAGATTCATGAGAAACTCGGGAATAACACCATGAACCGTACCGCCGGCCTCGATGGCGGCATCGGCCAGCGCGCCCATCAGGCCGGAACCGCCGCCGCCGTAAACAATCGGCAGACCCGCTTGCGCCAGCGTTTTACCCAGGCGCGCTGCAACATCAAAGTATTCCGGCGCAAGCGCTTGGCTGGAAGCCGCATAAACCGTTACCCTTTTGACCGACACGAATGCCATTTCCTTTTATGAATATGAATGAACAACGATTTCGCTATTGTAGTCGCGCTGCCGCCGGCATCGCTGGTCTACTTTTCCTGATGGCTTGTTCCAGTGAGCCGGATGCGCCCCTGCTCGCCGGTGAGGCACAATACCTGCAGTATTGCTCAAGCTGCCATGGCCGTGATGGCGAGGGTCGCTCGTCGAGCTTCCCGCCGCTGAAAGGGTCGGAGTGGCTGGCGGCCGGTCCTGACGCAATCGTCCTGATCATCACCCAGGGCCTGCGCGGCCCGATCGAGGTTGCAGGCAAAACCTACCGCGGATACATGCCACCGATGCGCCATGTCGATGATCGGGAAATTGCAGCCGTGCTGGAGTTTATTGGCCAGCAATGGGCCGACTGGCCGGAGCCCGTTGATCCGGCACGGGTCGGGCAACTGCGGCAGCAATTTGATGCCGCCGGTGTTATCGAAGGTCGCGCCGGACTCGACCCACTGCTAGAAAAGGTCAATCCATGAACCCTGATCGGAGCGTAAGCCAGCCGCCAGCGGCCTTCATCATTCTCGGCGCGACGGTGCTCGCGTTTCTTTTGCAATCGATGAACCCGATGGAAAGCATCCGCTTGCTGGCCCTGTGGCCGGTCGGTACCCCGGACCAGATCCGATTTTCCGACGCCGGCACCCTGGATACCGGCTTCGGGCTCTGGCAACTCGTCACCTACGGCCTGCTGCACGGCGGCATCGGACATCTGTTTTTCAATATGTTCGCGCTGTACATGTTCGGACTGCCAATCGAGCAGGCCTGGGGCACACGACGGTTTGTGATTTATTACGTGGTCTGCGTGGTTGGGGCCGGCGTTGTGCAATTGATTACGGCGGCCTTCGCCGGCGCGGTCTATCCGACCATCGGTGCCTCTGGCGGGGTGTTCGGTCTGCTGTTGGCCTTCGGTATGATGTATCCGAATCAACGCATCCTGCTGCTGATTCCTCCGGTGCCCATTCGGGCAAAGTACTTCGTCATCGGCTATGGCCTGCTGACGCTGTTTTTCGGCGTCACCGGAACCATGACCGGGATTGCGCATTTCGCTCACTGCACGCAAAACGGCCTGGTGCGTTTCGACGGCGTCCGTTTCGACGTTTTCGATCGCCAGCGTGATCCGGCCTTCCTTTCCAACGATGTTCGCGTGGTGACCGAGGCCCCGGACGGTTCGATCTGGGCCGGCACCTATGGCGGCGGCGCGCTGCATCGGGTCGACGGACGCTTTGTCGCGCTGACCCACGCGGACGGCCTGGCCGACGACATCGTCTACGACATCTTCATTGCCAGCGACGACGCCGTCTGGTTTGCGACGGCCGCCGGCGTGAGCCGCCTGGCGAACGGCCACCTGCAAAGCTGGAGCACCGAGGACGGGCTGACCGCCAACCGCGTATACCGCATCGCCGAGGATGACGACGGTGCGATCTGGCTTGCCACCCTGACCGGTGGCCTGAGCCGCTTCAACGGGCAGTCATTTACCAACTATACGCAAAGCGACGGCCTGGATTCGGACCAGATCCACCTGCTGTTCAGCGACCATTCCGGCATGATTGCGGGCAGCTACCAGGGTGGGCTTTTTCATGTATCCGGCAGCGACGGCATCGAAGCGGTCGCGCGCGGCGGACTGCCGGCCGACCTGTCGATGCAGTCGGCACTGCGGGACCGCGACGGCAAGCTCTGGATCGGCAGCTACGGCCGCGGCCTGTGGCGCTGGAGCATCGGCGGCCCGGCCGAAGCCTTTGAACTTGGCGCAGGCAACCCGACCCATATTTTCGACCTGCTCGAAGACCGCGAGGGCAACCTGTGGGCTGCGAGCATGAATGGCCTGCACCGTCTCGGTGGCGGGCTGTTTACGGCCTGGGGCGCACCCGAGGGGCTGGCCGACACGACCTTCGTGGTGGCCGAGCACAACGGCGACATCTGGACCGGCTCGGAAGGCCGGGGCCTGCTCCGTCTGACGCCTGAGGGCCAGGTCACACGCATTACAACCGCCGACGGGCTTTCGAGCAACAGCGTATCGGCACTGCTGATCGATTCGACCGATCGCATCTGGGCCGGCACCTTCGGCGGCGGCGTTAATTTAATCGAAAACGGTCACATCCAGCATTTCCGGGCGAGCGACGGCTTAACCAGCGATCACATCTTCGCCATCTTCGAGCACCACAACGGCGATATATGGATTGCGGCCGAAGGCGGCCTGAACCGGCTGGTCGAAGGCCGGATCGAGTCGCTGGCCGACCGACCGGGGCTGCCGCGCGGCCTGGTCCGCCACATCATGCAAGACGACGCCGGTCATTTATGGTTTTCGACCAGCAATGGCCTGTGCCGCTGGGATGGCCAGCGCTTCACGACCTGGGGCGAGGCTGAAGGGCTGGCCGGGCCGGTTTCGACTAGCTGGCAAGACGAGCGCGGCAGCATCTGGATCGGAATGCGCAACGACGGCCTGGCCCGCCTTGCCGGTGAAGACTTGTTTCGCTTTGGCTCCGACCACGGCCTGCCGCAGGAATCGGTACTCGCAATCCTGGCCGACGACAATGGCAATCTGTGGCTGAGCGGCTCGGCCGGCCTGGTCAAGGTGGATCGACAACAACTCGATGCAGTCGCCGACGGGCGCGCCGGGCGGTTCGAGGCGCGCGTGTACAACGAAGCCGACGGACTGCGCTCGGCGCAGTTCCTGGGCGGCTTTCAGCCGGCCGCCGCGCGCGCCCGGGACGGTCGGCTGTGGTTTCCGACCAATCAAGGCCTGGCCGTGATCGACCCGGCGCAAAGCGAGCAACAATCACCCATCGGGCTCGAAGTGGTCATCGAACAGGTGCGCGTCAATTCCAGCCCCACCGACCCGGACCAACTCATGACGCTGCCGCCGACCGCGCGTTCGCTTGAAATCGATTACAGCGCGCCGCGCATGAGCGCTCCGGAACGAGTCCGCTTTCGCTACCGTCTGCGCGGCCTTGATGCGCAATGGCAGGACGCCGGTGATCGGCGAACCGCGTATTTTACCGGCTTGCCGCCCGGCCCGATGGAATTTGATCTACCGGCTTGCACTTGGCCAAGTGCGCGCCCGACAGCGGCGTCTCGAAAACCTCGTGCACAAGCGCACGCGCGAATTGCGTCAGGCGCTGATCAAAGTTGAGCGGCTGTCGCGAATCGACGGACTGACCGGCGTGGCCAACCGCCGCTATTTTGAGGAAATGCTTTCGCGCCTCTGGACCAATGCAGTCGCCGAAAAGATATCGATCAGCGTCATTCTTCTCGACATCGATCGATTCAAGCAATACAACGACAGCGCCGGCCACCAGGCCGGCGATGAATGCCTCCGCCAGGTCGCCACGGCGCTGCAATCCGGGGTGATGCGCGACGACGACCTGGTCGCGCGCTACGGCGGCGAAGAGTTCGTGATCCTGCTGCCAAACACTGGAGGCGAAGTCGTCTCGGGCATCGCCGAGCGAATTCGGCGACGGATCGAAGAACTCGCAATCCCGCACCCCGACAGCGATGTCTCAGCCTGCGTCACAATCAGCCTTGGTGTGGCCACCGCACGAATCGGCCAGCACGACAGCCCGGGGGCATTGATCGAACGTGCCGACCAGGCCCTGTATCGGGCCAAGCATGCCGGTCGAAATCAAGTTGCGACCAGCTGAAAGCACGCCGCTTGTTCCGACATCGCCGGGTTCGTGATTACAGGGGACGAAGACCCGCAAAAGTATTCCTGCCCTTTCGGTTTGGAGCTCTCGCCCGCGTGCGGGGGAGGGTCTGGGAGGGGCTTTTCTGTCGACTCTCCGCGTTGCAAAATCGGAATTCACACTCGCCGGGTCACGCGCTCGCCCGGGCGTTTGCCGCCAAATGCTACAACCAGCCCTTGCGCTTGAAGAACGCGTACGGAAGGATTGCCGCAGCCAGCATCACCAGTAGCGCAACCGGATAGCCCAGCGGCCAGCCCAGCTCCGGCATGTGCTCGAAGTTCATCCCGTAAATCGATGCAATCATGGTCGGCGGCATAAAGATAACGGCAAGCACCGAAAAGATCTTGATGGTCGCGTTTTGCTCGATATTGATCATGCCAAGCGTCGCATCGAGCAGAAAGGTAACCTTCTGCGTCATAAAGCTGGCGTGCTCGCTGATCGACTGGATATCCCGGCCAAGAGTCTGCAAGCGCTCTCGCGATTCACGCGTGGTGTGCTCCATGCGTGGCCAGACCATGCGCAGATAGCCCGAAGCGCGGCTGAGTGT
>JAIVHD010000163.1 GCA_020201235.1 Lysobacteraceae bacterium | reverse complement strand
CTCGCCTGACCAACCTGCTGGGATACGGATCCGGCAGGCCCGACTCAGTCGTTCAGTTCGCGCCATTTCCAGTACTTGCTGGCACCGACAGTCGCCTGCAAGGCAACCCCGGAATTGGTCAACTGGTAGGTCTCGACATCCAGGTCAATCGACTGCTTGCCGGCTGCGGACCCACCCTTGCTACCGCTCTTGACGGTTGCCTCGGCCTGGCCGCTGGCCTCCCAGCCCGAATCCCGAAAACGTTCGAAATCCTCACGCTTTCGAAAAATAATGACCTCGTGATAATCCTTCAGACCGATCCCGAAGCCCACTCCGGCACCGCCGACCTTCATAAACGTCGTTTCGCCGCCGGCCCCGGTCAAAACGCCATAACCGCCGCCGGTCTGCAACAAGATGATGTTCTGACTGGCCGCGTCGAAGACCCCGTAGCCGGCCGCCTCGGCAATCCGCTGGCGTGCGCCGGGCTCCTCCTCGTATAACCTCAAAATCGTTCTGTCGCGCATATCAAGCACGGCTTCGCGCTTTTGCGCAGGCGAATCCCCCAACGACGCGCATCCGGCCAGTGCCAGCGCGCCAGAAAGAAATGAGATCACAACGGTGGGTTGTTTCTTGAACATTCGATGCATCCTGTTTCCAGTCGACAATATCGCAATATCGCAGTGTAGCAGGGCCGGGAACGTTCTCCAGATTGGCCGCAAAAGAGCTCTGATCCGTCATTGCCCAAATGCCCAAGGTCGAATTAACCGTGGCGAGAGAGTTGATCATCGAGCATGCGCTCCGCCGGAAGGCAGGTGATCAATACAATCAGAAATATTAGTAAGGTGCTAGGATGAAGGCTCTAATTATGAGCCGGGCCAGCCTCGTGAAATCAAATTCTGACACATCGGAATTGCCGGACCAGAAAACCACATCGTCGGACCTGGATCCAGAAGTGCTCCAGGCTGCTCTTGATCAGGCGTACAACGCCGTGATCGTGACCGACGCAACGCTGGACCAGCCCGGCCCCCGCATCGTCTACGCCAATCCTGCATTCGCTCGTCAGACCGGCTACCCCGTCGAGGAACTGATCGGCCAGACCCCGCGCATTTTTCAGGGCCCGAAGACCGACCGGGTGATGCTTAAGGAGCTTCGCCGTCGCCTCGACCAGGGTCTGACCTTTGAAGGTAGCACCGTCAACTATCGAAAGGACGGCCAGCGCTACCACGTCGAATGGAATATCTTACCGGTTCGCAATCCGTCAGGCAAAATCCGCTATTACCTTTCGGTCCAGCACGATGTAAGTGACTTCATTCAGGCCCAATCCAAACTCCTTCTAAGGGCCAACATGGACACGCTGACTGGCCTGATTACCCGCAATCATGGCGCGGAACTGCTCGAGCGGCAATTGAAGCTGGCCCGACGCCATAATCAACCCTGGAGCGTGGGAATGGTCGATATCGATCATTTCAAGGCTTGCAACGACCGCTATGGGCACGCCGTCGGCGACGAAGTACTCAAGGCGCTGGGCAAAAAGATGCGAGCAGCGCTGCGCGATACGGACAAGCCGATTCGCTGGGGCGGTGAGGAGTTTCTGCTCCTGCTGCCGTATAACGACCAGGAAAGCGCTCTCAATGTTGCCAAACGCATGCATGCGTCGCTCAAGCGCTTCAAGCACCCAAAAGCAGGCAACATCACAATCAGCGTGGGCGTGGCCACACATCGCCCGGGCGATGAGATCAAGACCCTGGTCGAGCGCGCCGACAAGGCGCTTTATCGCGCCAAGCACAACGGGCGCAACAGAACCGAAGCTGACGCAGCCTAAACCTCAATTACGAAGGAAAACAGCTACATCTTCGAGCGCCACTTCGACCTCAACCACCAACCCGCCGTAGGGTTCCACCTCAATTTCTTAACCGTCCGCCATACGAGTTGCCTCAGGTGTTGGCAGTGATTGCCGAGACCGACACTGCGCTGACCTCCGATTTACCCGGATTATTCACCACCCGGTCGTCGCGAGGCGGTTCATCATTCGAGGCAGAGCCCCCGGTTAGCGGATCGACGCCGCACAGGAAGTGCCGACGGACGCAGCGGGCGATGACGTGATCGAACGGCGTGACCTTTTTGGACACGAGGCGTTTTTGGGGTTGCGGCATGGGCTGTTCGTCCGGAACCGTTCCGATAGCGATTGACCGCAGCCGCAGCTCGAGGTATTATTTTATGACATTTGGTAATATAATATGCTCACGAGCATGAATAACATTTCCGTCAAAATCGACGAAAGTCTCCAGAAAAAGCTGTCCTCTAAGGCCCGGAAGACGGGAATCAGCCAGTCCGAACTGATTCGGCGCGCGTTGACCCATTATCTCGATCAGCAAGCTTCATCCGGCGAATTCAAATCAGCTGCGGATCTGGCGGGTGATCTCGTCGGTTGCGTAGCCGGCGGCCCGGCCGATCTGGCTGAAAATCCCGAATATCTGGATGATTTTGGTCGCTAATGAAGTCCGTGGTGCTGCTCGACACAGGCCCCCTGGTCGCATTCCTGCATGCCGGCGACAACCATCATGGCTGGGCGCGCGACCAGTTCAGCCAATTGGAAGCACCGCTGCTGACCTGCGAGGCGGTCATCGCCGAAAGCTGTCACCTGCTGCGCAGGATTCCGGATGCACCGAATCGAGTGCTGAAAATGATTGAGCGCGGCAGTATCCGG
>JAIVHD010000384.1 GCA_020201235.1 Lysobacteraceae bacterium | reverse complement strand
GCCATAGGTCGCACGCAGCGCGCGAACCCAGAACTGCTGGTCAGTCATGACTCCGGAGCCGAGCCGGGCGGCGCTGCGTGCAAAATGCGCGGCGGCTTGCGCACGGCATTCGGCCAACAGAAGCTCGGCGGCCTGGTCGGCTGCCCAGACGCGCCGGCAGGGCTGCGTGAAACGTGCCCAGAAATAGCCATCAAGGCCGCCGCGCGTGCGTGCGCGCAGGGTTTTTTCCGAAACGATGATGTATTTGCAACGCAGCCGCGCCTGGTCGCTGCCGGTTTCCAGATAGTAGACGTTCGGTGGCAGTAGCGTATTTAAAAGCGATGCCCCGATCCCGTGGACGGCGCGGTAGCTCGAAACCACCGCCATTAGATCGACCAGGCCGTCGCCCGGATTGTTGCTGCGCCGGGTCGACCCGTACAAGACCACCGAGCGCAGGGCCGGTCCAACACGTTGGCCAATCGCGTCGATCAGCGGCTCCAGACCGTCCGGGCGGGCACCGTCAAGATCAGCCGACATGAACGCCTCCAGGTTGGTCATGGCCGCAGAAACCGGAACACCGGCCCGGTTCGCAGGATCAGTGGTTGCGACGGATCGAGGTCGAATTCCTGGCCATCCAGGGTCAATGACGCCAGGTGCTGAACCGAAAGTTGGTCGGCGCGACCGGATAAATAGCCGGCCGGCGGGGTCATCTCGTCGCTAAATCGCCCGCCAAGAATACCCGGCAGCCGCCACCACAGGCCGCGCGCGCCGCGTCGGATCGCGGTCAGACGCAGGGCACCGTGGCCACGATTTGCATACGGCACCACGCGACTGGTTTCCAGATTCAGCGTCGTCACCACCAGAAAGCGGCAGTGGCCGCTCAGTCGACCGAGGTCGCTGGCCTCAATGTCCAGTTGCGGCAGGGTAAAACGATGACGTCCAAGCAACGCGCGAAGGCCCACCCGAGCCACGCCGACCGCCGATGCGGCGTGATGCCGTCGGGCCCAGCCAGCGTGCCCGGCACTCCATTGATGCACCTCACGGATGACTTCATCGACCATTGCGCCGGCCATGAAGAACCCGTACTGCCGCCCCAGCGATGGGTGCGACAACTCGATCGTGGCGCGCTCTACCGGCTGCAGCAAGCCCGGTGCCGAGCCGAGAATCTTTTCAAGCGTGGCCGGAAAATGTTGCTGGGTGCCGACATCGGATGCGACGTAATTGGTCCGCCCGGCGCTGAGCACGATCAGTTCGGGCAATTGATCGGCCGGAAGGTGGCGTGCCAGGTAGCTGACCGAGGCCTGAAGCGTTCCGTCGCCGCCAGCGATGACCAGTCGCTTGATCGAGCGCTGCATGGCGGTTTCAAGGGCCTGCTCGATTTCGGCCAGACCGCTGACCTCGAACACCTCGCCGTGGTGCGCGCGGACACGCGCTGCGCTGCGCGCGGCACGATCGCGAAGACTCATCCTGAAGCTGAGCGGGTTGATCAGCGCGGCCAGGCTTCGATCGCCAACAACCGATGCGCTCGAATCCGGCGAATCGGTCTCCTCGATCAATGCATTGACAGGCCTGTCGCGGCTCATTGCGCGTTCCGGATTGTGCATGGTTTGTTCGTCCGGATCTTTCATGAAGTTGCACGATGATGTCACCGGACATTGTTCGCGCGGCGGGTGAGAACGGGTGTGATACGGGCCAGGCCCGCGCTTGCCGAAATGATCCGTGTACCGACAGGCCAGCACTCCGTAAGTTTGCCTGCAATTCTACGAAACATTCGGGTTGGATGTTCAAGACTGTGCTTGCCCGGGCGCTACAACGTCTTTAGCGGCACCGGCTGGTTGCGGAAGTGCACGACGAAGCGCCAGCCAGCAGCAGCCGACCGGGTGCTTCAGCGCTGCCAGCTTCGGTCGAGCATCAACTCAAGCACCGCCTTGGAGCCGAAATAGGCCAGCACCAGGATGGCCATGCCGATCAGGCACAGTCGCACCACGCGCATGCCACGCCAGCCGTAGCGCCAGCGACCGGCGAGCAGCAGTCCGAAGACCATCCAGGACAGGCTCGAAAGGATGGTCTTGTGGACCAGGTGCTGGGCGAACAGGTCGTCGATGAAGAAGATGCCGCTTGCCAGACTGATCGACAGCACAATCCAGCCGGCCGCAATCATCCGGAACAGCATGCTTTCCATCACCACCAGCGGCGGCAGGGCCTGGATGATGCCGACTCCGGTATGTCGATGCAACAACGTGTGAAGCACCGAGATAAAAAGCGCCGTGACCGCCGCGATGCTGAGCAGGCTGTAAGCCAGCAGCGAACATCAGGGCTGCGCCCGTCATCGCCAGCGGCAGCACTTCCAGCAACCGGAAGCGAATCATTCCGACCAGTACCAGCACCGCCATGACCAGCGAGACCAGCGCCAGCGAGGTGAAAAAATCAAGCCCGAGACCGTCGATGCGTTGAAAGTCGAGCCAGAAAGACAGCCCCTGCAGCAGCACCCCGACGATCGCCAGCGCGACGCCGGTCTTGACCAGCGCGGTCCGACTTTCGGGCAGACCCAACAGGATCAGGACCGCGGCGCTCAAATACGCGAGCACCGCCGGTATTTCGGCCAAATCGGATGGCTGCATCGAATTCAACTCCTGTAGCCGGTAGCCGCCAGTGCCCGGCCAGCGCGCACCGCTTGCCGAGCGGATTGGGGCGCGGATTGGGGCGCAATTGCTCGCCCGCCTGCTGCAACACCATACCCACGGGTCCGGCACACAGGCCCGGTCGGGTAAAGCACGTCGGATTGCGGCATCGGAGCCTTTGCGACAGCGTCAGTCATGAATAAACCGGGTGTCCGGTCTCGCAGGTAACAGCAGACCAGTATAATCGGGTCAGGCTCCAAACCCAACAACTCAATGTTCGATCAACTCAGCCAAAGACTGGGCGACTCGCTGAACCGCCTGCGCGGCCGCGGCAAGCTCACCGAAGAAAACATTTCAGAGGCCCTGCGCGACGTGCGCCGCGCCCTGCTGGAGGCCGACGTTGCGCTGCCGGCGGTCAAGAGCTTTATCGAGGGCGTGCGCCAAAAGGCGATCGGCCAGAACGTGATTGGCAGCCTAAAGCCCGGTGAGGCCCTGGTCAAGATCGTCCACGACGAGTTGATCGAGGTGCTCGGCGGCGATTCGGCGCCGCTGGCGCTCAGCCGCAAGCCGCCGGTCGTGATGCTGCTGGCCGGTTTGCAGGGCGCAGGCAAGACCACCACCACCGGCAAGCTGGCGAAGTTGCTGGACGAGCGCCACAAGAAGAAGGTGCTGGTGGCCTCGGCCGACATCTATCGCCCGGCGGCGATCGATCAGCTCGAAACCGTTGCCGCGCAGGCCGGCGCGAGCTTTTATCGGCACCCCGACACCAACGACGCGGTCGAGATCGCAACCGCCGCAGTTGCCGAAGGTCAGCGCAGCCAGGCCGATGTGGTGATCATCGATACCGCCGGGCGGTTAGCCGTCGATGAGGCGATGATGGACGAAATCCGGCGCATCGAGAAGGCGATCGAGCCGGCCGAAGTTCTTTTCGTGGTCGACTCAATGACCGGCCAGGATGCCGCCAATACCGCCCTGGCTTTTCACCAGGCTCTGCCGCTGACCGGCGTCATCCTGACCAAGGTCGACGGCGATGCGCGCGGCGGTGCGGCGCTGTCGGTGCGCCAGATCACCGGCGTTCCGATCAAATTCCTTGGCACTGGCGAAAAACTCGATGGTTTGGAGCCGTTTCATCCCGATCGCCTGGCCTCGCGTATTCTTGGCATGGGCGATGTTCTCAGTCTGGTCGAAGACGTGCAGCGCGGCGTCGACGAGAAGCAGGCCAGAAAGCTTGCCGGCAAGGTTGGCAAGGCGTCCAGACACTTTGGCCTGGATGACTTCAAAAGCCAGCTCGAACAGATGGAAAAACTCGGTGGGCTGGGGTCGTTGGCGGAAAAAATGCCCGGCATGGGCAACTTGCCCGAAGCCGCCAGGGCCCAGTTGGATGGCCGTCACACGCGTCGCATGATTGCCATCGTCAACTCAATGACGCCCAAGGAGAGGCGCTATCCGGACACCATCAACGGTTCGCGCAAGCGCCGCATCGCAAATGGCTCCGGGACCCCAATCCAGGAGGTCAACAAAGTCCTCAAGCAGCACCGGCAAATGCAGAAGATGATGAAAAAAGCCGGAAACAAGGGTGCCTTGCAAAAAATGATGAAACGCCTGCCGGGTGGAATGTCGGGGGGCGGTGGGCTGCCTTTTGGTTGAGCCATCGGTTGCATCAATTCCCGGCCCGAGACCGCTGCGCTGTCGGGGATAGCAGCATTAACTAGGAGCCTGTCGGATTTAACGCTGATCTACTGCGGAAAAGCCGGATTGGGCCAGATTTCCCGCTCTTTTTCGTTCAATAGGCCCACTAGCCTGCAACCCGGTTGCCTCGACCGGTAAATCCTTTATCCCGATCATGCCAACCGAATCCCGCCCGCCCGGGCGGATGTTGATATCACTTCGTGTACTATTGATTGCGCAATCCGCCTGGTTATGGGGATGCAGCGCACACCTTCTTGCAGGCTTGCTGACGATTATTCGCTTTTTTACCATCGGCTGCTTGATTCGTCATCACGATCGTCCTATCCTCGGTCGGCAAATGTTGCGATGACCGCAGCCTGGAATTTGGTCCGGAGCGGTGTTGTACCAGAACAATGAGGTGGGAAAGAGGGGAGTGTCCACCCTGCGGGGTGGATATTTGCCGATGGACTGCCAAACCGGGGAATGGAATGGCCAATAAGTTCAAAAAACTGACGGTACTTGGTAAGCCGCGCAGCATCATGTTGATCAAGTCGATGCTCGCGCTGCTCGACGGTCAAACGCGCGAGCCCTGGAGCTATGGCAGCGAACCACCGTTCGATCTTTTGCTGTTTGAGCCCGAAGACGCCGGGAACCCCGACAGTCTCGAGGCGCTGATGAGGCCGGAAACCCGCTTGGTTTACCTTGCCCGTTCGGAG